>NZ_DBMAHT010000073.1:8383-9406 GCF_057866825.1 Mailhella sp. | reverse complement strand
TCACTATGAGGTTTTCGTTTGTTTGCACCCCGACTGTCGTGGGTCTCTTCGTTTCAGGCAATATCTCTGTTGCGTTTTAATTTACAATCTTCACAAAAGGGTTTCCCCCTTCCCCCGCATGACCCACAACTCCCCTACTTCTTCCTCGAAACAACGATGGCAGCTCTCAGGGAGTCGTAGACCGGGGGGCAGCGGAGGGCGTTGGCGGTCCAGGAGGCGATGAAGGCCACGATGAGGGCGCCGGGGAGGCAGGAGAGGGCTCCGGACATTTCCATGACGAGGGCGGTGCCGGTGAGGGGGACGCGCACCATGGAGACGAAGAAGCCGACCATGCCGTAGATGAGAAAGGTGTTCCAGCTTTCCGGGGGGATGAGGCCGGAGGCGGCGAGGAGCTGTCCGCAGAGGGCTCCGAGCAGTGCGCCTATGCAGAGCATGGGCATGAGGATGCCGCCGGGCACGTTGCCGGTGTAGCTGAACAGGGAGAAAGCTATTTTGAGAGCGGCGAGGATGAGCAGCACGGGCAGGACGGAGGCGGGGTCGGCGGCAAAGCGGATCAGGCTTCCGGCGAGGTCTTCGCCGCCGCCGAGGACGGCGGGGCAGGCGAAAGCCAGCACAAAGGCGGCCAGCATGGGCGGCAGGATGCGCCAGTTCTGGGAAAGGGGAGTGTGCAGGGCTTCGGCGTTTTTGGTGCCGAGCAGCGCCTTGTTGTAGAGCACGCCTGCCGCGCCCATGACGACGCCCATGAGGGGAGCCGTCCAGATGAGGGAAAGCGGCAGGGCGTGAATGTCCCGGAAGGGAAAGATGAGTCCGAATCCGAAAAGGTAGCGCGTGGCGAGCGCGGCGGTGGCGGCGGCAAAGCCCACGGCGATGAGTCCGCCCCAGGTGAAGCGGCTTTTCATTTCCTCGAACACGAAGAGCACGCCGGCTATGGGGGAGCCGAAGGCGGCGGTCATGCCTGCGGCGGCTCCGGCGGCGATGTGAATGTGCCCGGCAAAGGAGATGCGTTCCCAGAGTCCGGCAAGA
>NZ_DBMAHT010000073.1:0-8373 GCF_057866825.1 Mailhella sp. | reverse complement strand
GAAGGGCTGCTGTGGCGGCTCCCATCTGGATGCAGGGCCCTTCGCGGCCGAGGGAGAGTCCGCCCACCGTGGAAACGAGGCATCCGACGAATTTTGCCGGAAGCACGCGGAGCCAGTCACGGCGCGAGACGTGGAGTCTGCCCCGGACAATGAGTTCGGTCTGCGGAATGCCGCTGCCGGAAATGAGCGGAGTTTTTTTGACCAGCCAGCCCAGAAAGCGGGCGGCGGCGACGAGAACGAGCAGCCAGAGAGGCGCGATCCACCAGTTATCCTTCCACCCTGCAAGCCAGGAGGAGAGAACGGGAGCGGCATGGTCGCGGGCAAGGCGGAAGCTGCATATGACGCAGGCACAGCCGAGGCCTATGACGATGCCTTCCAGAGCGAGCAGAACGCGATTGGCGCGCAGAATCCAGTATTTGCGGCGATGTTGATTCATGAATGATTCCTGTGAGGCGCAAAGGCTTCGTGGGGAAAGGTGATGCGGAGCGACGGCAAAGGCAAGGCTGCGCCGACAACCGTGAAGGGAGAGGCGCATGCATTTTTTTCGAGATCGTTACCTGTCTTTTTGTCTTGACCGAGGCAACACTGCTGCGATGGTAAACGCAACACGAAGGGCCGACGTTTTTCCGCCGCCTGCCTGTGCAAAGCTGTAGTACAGGAGCGCGGGCAGCGCAAGCATGCCTCTGAAGGGAAAAAGAGAACATTTTCGGTTGCCGGGCCCGTGAGTTTTATCCTATACCTAGAAGAAATCATCTTCTTCAGGAGAACTGAACATGGCTCAGCGTGAACAACTTGCCAGCAGACTGGGGTTTCTGCTTCTTTCGGCCGGGTGCGCCATCGGGCTCGGCAACGTATGGCGCTTTCCGTACATTACGGGCAAGTACGGCGGCGCTGTATTTCTTGTAGTCTATCTGCTTTTCCTGATTTTCGTGGGACTTCCCGTGCTGGTCATGGAATTTTCCGTGGGGCGCGCCACGCAGCGCAACATGGCCCACGCTCTGGCCAAGCTTGAGCCCCGGGGCAGCTGGTGGCACAGGTTCGGCATCATGAGTCCCATAGGCAACTATATTCTGATGATGTTCTACATTCCCATTGCCGGCTGGATGCTTTGCTACTGCTGGTTCATGCTGACCGGCCGTCTGGATGTCCCCACGGCGCAGGTTCCGGCCGTGTTCGGCGGCATGCTGGCCGATCCCTGGCTGCTGCTGTTCTGGACCGTGGTGGTGTCCGCGTCGTGCTTCGCCATCTGCGGGCAGGGCCTGCAGCGGGGCGTGGAGCGCGTGGTCAAGGTCATGATGCTGGGGCTGCTTGTCATCATGCTTGGGCTCGCCCTGCATTCCTGTTTTCTGGAAGGCGGCTCCAAGGGCCTGGAATTCTATCTCAAGCCCGATTTGAGCCGCGCCGTGGGCGCGGGCTTTCTCGCCCTGCTGAACGACGCCATGAATCAGGCCTTCTTCACCCTGAGCGTGGGCATGGGCAGCATGTGCATTTTCGGCAGCTACCTGAAGAAGGATCGCTCGCTCACGCAGGAATCCGTGCTCATCGTGGCGCTGGACACCTTTGTGGCCCTGACCGCCGGACTCATCATCTTCCCCGCCTGCTTCGCCTTCGGCGTGACGCCGGACGCCGGGCCCGGGCTTATTTTCATCACCCTGCCCAACATCTTCAACAACATGACCGGCGGACGCTTCTGGGGCTTTTTGTTCTTCGTGTTCATGAGCGCGGCCGCGCTCACCACGGTCATTGCGGTGCTCGAAAACATCATTGCGTTTTTCATGGACGGCTACGGCTGGTCGCGCAAAAAGTCCACCATCATCAATTTCGTGGTGCTCACCCTGCTTACCCTGCCCTGCATTCTCGGCTTCAACGTCTGGTCCGACTTCCAGCCCTTCGGCCCCGGCAGCGCGGTGCTCGATCTGGAAGACTTCATCATCAGCAACAATATTCTTCCGCTGGGCTCGTTCCTGTTCATGCTGTTCTGCTGTCACCGCTACGGCTGGGGCTGGGACAAGTTCATTGCCGAGGCCGACACGGGCCGGGGCATGAAGTTCCCCAGGTTCCTGCGCTTCTATCTGACCTGGATTCTGCCGGTGGTGTTTCTTTTCATCTTCGCGCAGGGATACATTCAGAAGTTCTTTTAATTTCGGAAAAATTTTGACGAATTTGTAAGAGCATTTCAAAAAACGGAAAGACGACGCATCCCGACGATTTTCCGTCGTTTTTCGGCGGAAGTCGGAGCGTTTGTGAAGAGGGAGCGGCCGCGGAAGCCGTTTTTCCCCGGTTGCCGGGCCGCCCTGTTTCACATATATGAAGAAAAAATATTTCCGCCAAGGAGAAATATACTATGGCTCAACGAGAACAGCTCGCCAGTCGGCTGGGTTTTCTTTTTCTTTCCGCCGGTTGTGCCATCGGACTCGGCAATGTATGGCGTTTTCCTTTTATTACGGGTAAATACGGTGGCGCTGTTTTTCTTGTCGCCTATCTTGTGTTTCTTCTCGGCATGGGTCTGCCCATTCTCATCATGGAATTTACCGTCGGGCGCGCTTCCAGAAGAAACATGTCCCGCGCCTTCCGTGAACTGAAGCCCGGTTCCAAATGGAGCTATTTCGGCTGCTTCAGCATCATAGGCTCCTATGCGCTCATGATGTTCTACATTCCCGTGGCCGGCTGGATGATGTATTACTGCTGGGCCACGGTGACGGGCACGCTTTCCGTTCCCGTGGATCAGGTGCCGGGAGTCTTTTCCAATCTGCTTGCCAGCCCGGGCATCATGCTTTTCTGGACGCTTGTCGCCTCCCTCGGCTGCTTCGGCGTGTGCGCGCTCGGCCTGCAGAAGGGCGTGGAACGCGTGGTCAAAATCATGATGGGCGGACTTCTCGTCATCGTCGTCGGCCTTGCCGTGCATTCCCTCACCCTGCCCGGCAGCATGAAGGGCGTGGCCTTCTATCTCGTGCCCGACCTTCAGCGCGCCATGGACGCCGGCATCATGTCGCTCCTCAACGACGCCATGAATCAGGCCTTCTTCACCCTGAGCATCGGCATCGGCGCCATGTGCATTTTCGGCAGCTATCTCAACCGGGACAACACCCTGACCAAGGAATCGGTGTTCATCGTTTCTCTGGACACCTTTGTGGCGTTCATGTCGGGCCTCATCATTTTCCCGGCGTGCTTCGCCTTCGGCGTGCAGCCCGACGCCGGCCCCGGCCTCATCTTCATCACGCTGCCCAACATCTTCAACAACATGACCGGCGGCCGCTTCTGGGGCGCGCTGTTCTTCGTGTTCATGAGCGCGGCCGCGCTCACCACGGTCATCGCCGTGATGGAAAACATCATCTCCCACTTCATGGACACCTACGAGTGGACGAGAAAAAAGGCCGTGAAGATCAACTGCGTGGTGCTTACGCTCTGCACCCTGCCCTGTATTTTCGGCTTCAACATCTGGTCGGACATTCAGCCCCTCGGGCAGGGTTCCACCATCATGGATCTTGAGGACTTCATCATCAGCAACAACCTGCTGCCGCTCGGCTCGCTCATTTTCTGCCTGTTCTGCTGCCAGCGCTACGGCTGGGGCTGGGACAAGTTCATTGCCGAAGCCGACACCGGTGCAGGCATGAAGTTTCCCAAGTTCCTGCGCTTCTATCTGACCTGGATACTGCCCGTCGTGCTTCTGGTTATTTTTGTGGAAGGCTACATTCAGAAGTTCTTCTGATCCCTTTTTCTGCAACTTTCTTCCGGCGCGCGCCTTGCTGCGGCGAGGCGCGCGCCGCCTTTGTTCCCCGTTTCTGGAGTACGTCATGCAACGAGAAAAAATGGCCAGCCGCATCGGCTTTCTTTTTGTTTCCGCCGGATGCGCCATCGGCCTGGGCAACGTGTGGAGATTCCCCTACATTACGGGCAAGTACGGCGGCGCCGTGTTCGTGGTCGCCTACCTGTTCTTTCTGCTCATGCTGGCGCTGCCTCTGCTCATCATGGAGTTTTCCGTGGGCCGCGCCTCGCAGCAGAACCTCGGCAACGCGCTGCGCGTGCTGGAACCTCGGGGAACGCACTGGCACCGCATGGGCTGGCTCAGCATTGTAGGCAGCTATCTGCTCATGATGTTTTATATTCCCGTGGCCGGATGGATGCTCTTTTACGTGTGGAGAACCGCAACGGGACAGCTTGCCCTCGCGCCTGATCAGATGCCCGCCGCCTTCGGAACCATGCTTGCCGATCCTGCGGGCATGACCTTCTGGGCGTTTCTGACGTCCATACTCTGCTTCATCGTCTGCGGCTTCGGTCTGCGCCGGGGCGTGGAACGCGTGGTCAAGTTCATGATGACCGGGCTTCTCGTCATCATGCTGGGACTCGCCCTTCGCGCCGTGACCCTGCCCGGAGCGATGGACGGCCTGACCTTCTACCTTGCTCCCGACTGGGAGCGCGCCGTGAACGCCGGCATCTGGAGCCTGCTCAACGACGCCATGAATCAGGCCTTCTTCACGCTGGGGCTCGGCATCGGCTCCATGTGCATTTTCGGCAGCTATCTGGGGCGCGAGTACACCATCACGCAGGAATCCATCTGGATCGTCTGCCTGGACACCTTTGTGGCCATGATGTCGGGATTCATCATTTTCCCGGCCTGCTTCGCCTTCGGCGTGGAACCCGGTTCCGGCCCCGGTCTGATTTTCATCACGCTGCCCAACGTGTTCAATTCCATGTCCGGCGGACGCTTCTGGGGCACGCTGTTCTTCGTGTTCATGAGCGTGGCCGCGCTGACCACGGTAATCACGGTCATCGAGAACATCATTTCCTACAGCATGGACGTGTGGAAATGGTCGCGCCGCAAGTCCACGGTGGTGAACGGCGTGGCGCTCACCCTGCTCACCCTGCCCTGCGTGCTCGGCTTCAACGTGCTCTCCGGCATTCAGCCTCTGGGCAAGGGCAGCACGCTCATGGATCTGGAGGACTTCATTCTCAGCAACAATCTGCTGTCCATCGGCGCCATCACCTTCATGCTGTTCTGCTGTCACAAGTTCGGCTGGGGCTGGGACAAGTTCATGGCGGAAACCGACGCCGGCCGCGGCGTGAAGTTTCCCAGGTTCCTGCGCTTCTACCTGACGTGGATTCTGCCTCTCGTGGTGGCGCTGGTGTTTGTGCAGGGCTATATTCAGAAATTCTTTTCCTGATGTCGTCTCTCTGAACCGCTGAAGTATCGAGAAGGCCGCGTCTTGCCGACGCGGCCTTCTCGTTTATGGGCGTGAGCCCGGATGTGAGGATTTCTCCTGCGGCGTCGCTTCGGCTCGCGCGGCGACGCCGGATTTTTCATGTCCGGCGCTCCGCGCGCTTCGCCTGAAATCGACGCACGCAGGCTCAGGCCTGCTCGCCTATGCGGCGCAGAACCTCAAGCAGCAGATGCCAGGCTCGTTCCGCAGAAGGAAGGTTGAGCGTTTCCTTGGTGGAATGCGCGCCCGTGACTTCCGGGCCGAAGGAGAGAAAGTCCATGGGGTGGCCGATCTTCTTGAACTTTTCGGAGAACAGACCGCATTCCAGACCGGCGTGAATGCCTTCCACTCTGGCGTCCTTGTGGAAGAGGTCGCGGTAGGCCTGTTCAAAGAGCGGCTGCAGGCGGGAATCGGGATTGTATTCCCAGGCCGGATAGTCGCCGGAATGTTCCACGGTTGCGCCCACCATGGCGCCGAGCACGTCGATCTGACGGCAGAGGGCCTCCTTGCGGCTGGCGGAGGAACTTCTGGTCTGGCACTGGAAGACCACGCCGTTTTCTTCCATGAGCATCACGGCGAAGTTGTTGGAACTTTCCACCAGGCGCTGCGTGGTGATGGTCATGTCCATGGAGGCGATGCCGGTGGGAATCAGCAGCGCGGCGTCAAGAATGCGTCCGGCGCTTTCTTCGGTCATGATCCTGCCGCCTTCCGCGCTCTCCAGGGCAATGTGCAGACCTGCGCCGTCGGC
The DNA here is from genome assembly GCF_057866825.1 of Mailhella sp. Lineage (NCBI taxonomy): Bacteria > Pseudomonadati > Thermodesulfobacteriota > Desulfovibrionia > Desulfovibrionales > Desulfovibrionaceae > Mailhella > Mailhella sp. The sequence continues at coordinate 2,427 of NZ_DBMAHT010000073.1, read as the reverse complement.
TCCCCGCAGTTCGTGACGGAAAACGTCGGCCCAGTCGTCAAGACGGCTGCGCAGCGTTTCTTCGTCGGCGCGGATGAACACCACGGCCGAGCTCTCCTTGGGAATGGCGTTGGCCGCCGTGCCGCCGTGGATGGAAGCCAGACGGCAGGGGAAGGTCTGCATGAGATCGTCGAGCACTCTGGCCAGCAGCTTGTTGCTGTTGCCGCGTTCCTTGTGGATTTCGAGACCTGAGTGGCCGCCCGCCAGGCCGCCCACGGTGATGCGGAAAAAGCGGAAGGCGCTGCTTTCGGAAACGGCGGCCGCGTCTTCAAACGCGGCGGGAATGTGCATTCTGCTTCTTCTTCCGCCCGCGCAGCTCACGCAGAACACGCCCTCTTCTTCGGAGTCCATGTTGATGAACATGGAGGCCGTCACCTGCGAGGCGTCGAACGCCGTGGCTCCGCCCATGCCCACTTCTTCATCCACGGTGACCACGGCTTCAAGCGGAGGATGCGGAATGTCTTTGGAATCCAGCAGCGCGAGCATGTAGGCGAGCGCTATGCCGTTGTCCGCGCCCAGCGAGGTGCCGTCGGCGTGCAGGCTGTCGCCGTCGAACACGAGTTTCAGCGGATCCTTGGCAAAGTCGAAGTCGAGGCCGTTGTCCTTCACGCACACCATGTCCATGTGTCCCTGAAGGACCACGGCGGGAGCCTGTTCCATACCGGGCGTGCCGGGCTTGCGGATGAGAATGTTGCCTGCTTCGTCCTGCCTGACGGCGAGACCGCGTTCGCTGGCGAAGGTTACGAGATAGTCGCTGAGCTGACGCTCGTGCTTTGATTCATGAGGAATGCTGCAGATTTTGGCAAACCAGCCGAGATAGGGCTTGTCGGCGCTGCACGTATTGTTCATAACTTGCTCCTGTATTTTCCATGTCGTTGAAATGCCTGGGATGATGCCACCTCGCGGAGGTGTGCCGTTTCGGTTTACTCAAGAAGTCCCCCGGGTGCAACCGGCGCTTCGGGGCAAGGCTGGCAGCACTTTGAAAAGCGTTGCAGCGCCTGTGATGCCGGGAAAAGCAGAGAAGAACTGTGCAGGATTTTTTAATTTCCTGCCGACCGATTGACATAATGTTCTATTAATCACATAGTACCACCGTATGCCTTTTTCAGACGGAATCAGGTTTACGTGTATTATTTATTCTACCTCGGAGAATATTATGGAATACAGCAGAAGAGCCATGCTGGGCGTTATGGGTGGTCTTGCCGTTGGTGGTTCCCTTGCCGCCATGTCCGGTACCGTTATCGCGGCTCCCGCCGCGCCTGCCATGTCCGGCGGCAAAAACGGGCACTTTGCGCAGATGGGCGGAGAGTTCGGCTGGACCCCGAAAAAGATCGACGACCTCGCCGCTGCGGCTTCCGTGGCCTATCAGGGCTACTGGTATAAGGGTTACGGCTGCGGCTACGGCGTGTTCTACAGCATCGTCGGCACCATGGCGGAAAAGTACGGCGCCCCCTACAACACCTTCCCCTTCACCATGATGGAAGGCTTCAAGGGCGGCATGTCCGACTGGGGCACCATCTGCGGCGCGCTTGCCGGCGCGGCCATGGCCTTCTCGGTGTTCTATCCGCGCAAGGAATCCACGCCCATGGTGAACGAGCTGTTCCGCTGGTATGAACAGACGGCCTTCCCCATCTACAATCCCGGCGACGCCGCCCAGGGCGTGAAGGGCGATCTGCCCACCAGCGTGTCGCATTCCGTGCTCTGCCACGTGTCCGTTTCCCGCTGGTCGCACGCCACCAAGCTGGCGGCCAACAGCACGGAACGCAGCGAACGCTGCGGCCGCATCACCGCCGACGTGAGCCGCAAGGCCATTGAAATCCTCAATGCCAAGATCGAAGCCGGCAAGGAATGGAAGGGCGCGCTCGGCAAGCAGGAATCCGTGACCGGCTGCACCACCTGCCACGGCAAGGGCAAGATGTCCGACATCCAGAAGGGCAACATGGACTGCACTCCCTGCCACAGCGGTTCCGAAGCCACGGCGGACAAGTTCCACAACCATCCGTAAATCGGGAAAGGCTCATTCCATATTGATGAGGAAAAGGAGGGGGCCGAAGCCCCCTCCTCTTTTTTATGAAAACGTGTTTTCGGGCGATTGCGGCAGAAGTTGCCGCGGAACCCCTGACTGATCTGTTTGGGTTGATAAAAATAAAATGAATTTAATCAGTATATTAAATATAAAAATGAAAAAAGAATAAAAAAACTGCAAAAAAGTGTTTGACAAGTCGGGGGTAAATGGGCATAACTCGAAAACGCGCTGAGGCACAGCGGCTCAAACGAGCGCCCCGCCGAAAGCGCCGCCTGAAAAAAACTTGAAAAAAGTTGTTGACAGGTGAAACGAAAAGTTGCATAAAGCAACACCGCCGCGAGTGAGCGGCACGGTTCTTTGAC
>NZ_DBMAHT010000072.1:0-9415 GCF_057866825.1 Mailhella sp. | reverse complement strand
AACCGCGTGCAGCTCGAAAGCCAGATGTACGGCGCCATGGACGGCGCCATGAAGTTCGTCAAGGGCGACAGCATCGCGGGCATGATCATTGCCGTCATCAACATTGTGGGCGGCACCATCATCGGCATCACGCAGCACGGCATGACGGCCGGCGAGGCCCTGCACACCTACGGCATTCTTACCATCGGCGACGGTCTGGTTTCGCAGATTCCGTCGCTTCTGGTGTCCATTTCGGCCGGCATTCTCATCACCCGTTCCGGCGACAGCGACGACAACGTGGGCGCGCAGATAGGCCAGCAGTTCTTTGCTCAGCCCAAGGCGCTGCAGATGGCGGGCGGACTCATTTTTCTTTTTGCGCTCATTCCGGGTTTCCCCAAGCCGCAGCTTTTCACCCTGGCGTTTGCCGTGGGCGGCTTCGGCTACGTGCTCGAACGCCTGGCCTCGGCCCCCGAAAAGCCGGACGGCAAAGCGGAACTGGCCCGTTCCCTGGCTCCGGCGGCGGAGAAGAAAAAGCCCAGATCCGCTTCCGGTCCGCAGGACGATTTTGCGCCCACCATTCCCATCATTCTGGACATCGCGCCGGACATCGGGGAATCCATGGATTACGATTCGCTCAACAGCGAACTTTCCGGACTTCGCCGCGCGCTGTACTTCGATCTCGGCGTGCCGTTCCCCGGCATCAACATCCGTCCGAACCCTTCGCTTCCCTCGCTGGGCTACGTGCTCAATCTCAATGAGATTCCCATGGCGCGGGGCAAGCTGGAAAAGGGCATGGTCATCGTGCGGGAGAAGAAGGTCAATCTGGACCTGCTCGGCGTCTCGTACCGGGAAGGCGAGCCCTTCCTGCCCGACGTGGATCCGCTGTGGGTGGCCGAGGCCGACATGGCGCGTCTGGACCAGGCGGGCATAAGCTGCATGCCGCATGCCCGCATTCTGGCCTATCATCTTTCTCTGCTGCTTTCGCGGCACGCGTCGAGCTTCCTCGGCATGCAGGAGAGCAAATACCTGCTCGACCGCATGGAGGAACGCGCTCCCGATCTGGTGCGCGAGGTGACGCGTCTTCTGCCCGTGCAGCGCATTGCGGAAATATTCCAGCGTCTGGTGCAGGAACAGATTTCCATCCGCGATCTGCGCAGCATTCTTGAGGCGCTCATTGAATGGAGCCCCAAGGAAAAGGACGTGGTCATGCTCACGGAATACGTGCGCAGCGCCCTCAAGCGTCAGATAAGCTACATGTATTCCCGCGGGCAGAACATGCTTCCGGCCATACTCATGGATCCCTCGCTGGAGGAAACCATACGCAAGGCCATCCGTCAGACGTCGGCGGGCGCGTTCCTGTCGCTGGATCCGAACACGTCGCAGCGCATCGTTCAGGCAGTGGGCGAGGCCGCGGGCAAGTACAAGGGCAGCACGCAGAAACCCGTGCTCATGGCGTCCATGGACATCCGGCGCTATGTGCGGCGTCTTATCGAAAGCAAGTATTACGAGCTGCCCGTCATGGCCTATCAGGAAGTGACGCCGGAAATTTCGGTGCAGCCCGTGAGCCGCATCAGAATATAGGGGAAAGGGCATGAACAGCATTGCCATGGATTATGCCTCGCAGGCGCTGTATCTCGTGCTTGTGATTTCTCTGCCGCCCATCGTCATCGCCTCGGTCATCGGCATCGTGCTCAGCCTTGTGCAGGCGGTGACGCAGCTTCAGGAGCAGACGCTCACCTTCGGCGTGAAGCTCATTGCCGTGGTGCTGACGCTGTTTTTGCTGGGCGGCTGGATGTCGGGGCAGATACTGCGCTATGCGGATGAAATCTTTACCCGTTTTTATCTGCTGTGAAGGGTGCGGCGTCTGATGCGCGCGGCTCGGAAAGGGCGCAGCAGTGCTGGAAGAGCCACTCTGCGGGCAGAGGGCGCTGACGGCCTTCTGACGTAAGGCGCAGACGGGCGCGCGGGCGCAGAAGTCGGAAAAGTTTGGGGAGCGGGAAATTTTGGATACCGGTCTGTTCTGGGGATATTCGCTGCAGGAGCATCTTCTGGCGTTTCTTCTGGGAACGCCGCGTCTTTTCATGCTCATGCAGACGGCGCCGTTCATGGGCGGCACGCTGGTGACGGGGCAGCTTCGCTTCACCATCGTGCTGGCCTGCTACATGGTGCTGCACCCCATGCTGCTGGCTCAGATTCCGCTCTGGGAAGGGCTGTCGCTCGCTTCGGGCCTGCATGTGGGGGCGCTCATTGCCAAGGAAGTGTTTCTCGGCATGCTCATGGGCTTTCTTGTGGGCATGATGTTCTGGACCATCCAGTGCGCGGGCTTCTTCATCGACAACCAGCGCGGCGCGGGACAGGCCACGGAAACCGATCCGCTGGCCGGAGAGCAGACGTCGCCCACAGGTTCTTTCTTTTTTCAGAGCGCCGTGTACGTGTTCTTTTCCACGGGAGCATTCCTGACCTTTCTCGGCGTGGTGTACGCCAGCTATGAATTCTGGCCGGTCGCGTCCCTGCTGCCGTCGACGTTTTTTCAGCAGCCGACGCTGCCGCTCTTTTTTGCGAAAAAGGTGAGCGATCTTGCCCTCGACATGGTGCTGCTTTCCGGGCCCGTGGTGGTGGCCTGTCTGCTCACCGACATTTCGCTCGGCCTCATCAACCGCTTCGCCTCGCAGCTCAACGTGTACGTGCTGGCCATGCCCGTGAAGAGCGGCCTTGCCTCTCTGCTGCTTATTTTCTATTTCAGCATGCTCATGACCGGAGCGGTGAGCATGTTTGACTCCTTCGGTTCCGATTTGCGCTATCTGCAGGTGCTGCTGCCATGAGCGACGAAAAAACAGAACAGCCGACACCGAAACGATTGCGCGAAGCCCGTGAAAAGGGCGATGTGTGCCGGAGTCAGGACATCGCTCCCGCGCTGACCACGCTGGCGGTCGGAGTCTATCTTGCCGCCAATGCCGGGAACATTTTTTCTCTGCTCAGGGACATGGTGCTTCTGCCCATGGAGTTCATCACGCTGCCTTTTCATGAGGCCATGGCCAGGGCGGTGCCTCTGGTCGTGCATTCCTCGGTCATGCTGGTGGCTCCGGTGGTGGGCATAGTCATGGGCGTGGCCCTGGCGGGAACGCTGGCACAGACGGGCGTGCTCTTCGCCTTCAAGGCCGCCATGCCCAAGCTGGAAAACCTGGATCCCAAGAAGTGGTTCCAGAAAGTGTTTTCCATGAAGAACCTGTTTGAGCTCGTCAAGAATCTCATCAAGGTGGGCGTGCTCGGCGGCGTGGTGTTCTTCATTCTTAAAAAATACCTGCCCATGCTGTTCGGCATGCCCGAAAGCGGCATAGGCGCCATGTGGACGGTTGTCGGCGCGGCGGTCAACTCTCTGGTGCTCACCGCCGCCGGAGCGTTCTGCGTCATTGCGGCGCTGGATTATCTGTATCAGCGCTACAAGTACAATCAGAATCACATGATGAGCAAGGACGAAGTCAAGCGGGAATTCAAGGAAAGCGAGGGTGACCCGCACATCAAGAGCAAGCGCAAGCAGCTTCACAAGGAAATGCTTGCCCAGAACTCCCTCGACAACGTAAGAAAGGCGAAGGTGCTCGTGACCAACCCCACCCATTATGCCGTGGCCCTGGATTACGAAAAGAACAGAACGCCGCTTCCCGTGGTGCTGGCCAAGGGCGAAGGACTGCTGGCCAAGCGCATGATGGAAGTGGCAAAGCAGGAGGGCATTCCCATCATGCGCAACGTGCCTCTGGCCTGGGCGCTGTATCGGGACGGCACGGAAAATGCGTATATTCCCCAGGATCTCATAGGTCCTGTGGCCGAAGTCCTGCGCTGGGTGCAGAGCCTGGAACAAAAATAAGGAGATTGTGACGGTGGAGGAAAAGAAGACGGACAGTCTGCTGCCGTTGCTGACGGATCTTTGCGGGGCGCTGGCTCTGGGACAGCATGCCGATACGGACAGGCTCTTTGATCTTACGCGCGCGGGCTCCGGCCCGGACGAACTGGTGCGTCTGGCCGAGGCCTTCGGCATGATGCTGGTGCGCGTGGAGGCGCGTGAGTTTCAGAATTCGCAGCTCATTCAGCAGCTCAGAACGAAGAACGCCGAACTTGAGGCGCTGCACAAGGTGCTCGTGCAGAAGAACGATGAACTGCAGAAGAGCGTGGAGGCGCTGTATTCTCCGGGAAATGGCATCATCGGCCAGAGCGAGCCCATGCGCCGGGTGTTTGAGCTTGCGCGCTCCATTGCGCGTCGTCCCATCAACACGCTCATTCTGGGGCCCACGGGCACGGGCAAGGAAGTGCTGGCCCGGTACCTGCATCATCAGTCGCCGCGCAGCCGCGGACCGTTCATTGCCGTGAACTGCACGGCCATACCGGACACGCTTTTTGAAAGCGCCATGTTCGGCATAGAAAAGGGCGTGGCCACGGGAGTTTCCTCCCGCAAGGGCCTGATAGAGGAAGCGAGCGGCGGCACCCTGTTTCTCGACGAGCTTGCGGAAATGAGCCTTGCCAATCAGGCCAAGCTGCTGCGCGTGCTGGAGCAGCGGGAAGTCGTGCGCGTGGGCAGCGCGCATCCCATTCCTGTGGACATTCTTCTGGTGTCCGCCACCAACGTCAATCTGGAACAGGCCGTGAAGGAAGGGCGTTTTCGCGAGGATCTTTTCTATCGCGTCAATGTGGTGGAGCTGCGTCTGCCGCCGCTTTGCGAGCGCGGAGACGACATTCTGCTGCTGGCGCAGTCTTTTCTTGAGCGCTACTGCGCGGAAATGGGGCGGGAGCGGCTTTCGCTTTCCCCGGCGGTGCAGGGACTTCTGCTGCGCTACGCCTGGCCGGGCAACGTGCGCGAACTGAACAACGAAATGAAGCGCGCCGCCGCGCTTACGCCGGGCAATGTAGTGGAGCTTTCCCATTTGTCCAGCCGCATTCTGGAGTCGGAAGCGGGCAGGGACTATCTGTGCCGTCAGGAAAACGCCGTCAGGCGGGGACTTGAGGAGCTGCCGCTCAATCTTCAGAAGGCGGAAGCGATGCTCATTCGCCGCGCGCTGGAAGAGGCGGGCGGACGCAAGGTGAAGGCTGCGGAAATGCTCGGCATCACCCGCGAGGGCCTGCGCAAGAAGCTCCAGCGCATGGCGGAGGAAAATCTATGAACTTTTCTCTGCGCAGAAAATTGTTTCTTCTGGTCGGGGCGGCCATCAGTCTGGCGGCCGTGCCCATCATTTTGTACAGCCGGGCGAGCCTGCTGGAAAGCGGCATGGAGAGGGAAAGGGAAGCCTTTGTCAACACCGTCATGCTGGTGGAGGACGGGCTCAGCGTCCGGTATCTGAACCTGCTGACTTCCGAGGTGGAGTCGGTGCTGCAGTCCAAGAAGGATCTGCGTCAGTATGCCGTCCTGATGCGCGACATGCTGCTGCAGGAGCGCACCGACGGGGAGAAGACCAGTCTTGAGCGCTGGAGTGCGGCGCTGAACGCCGAGGGCCTGAGCCTTGCCTTTTACGACATGAACGGCAAAGCCGTGTTCGGGGGCAGGCTGACGGATCTCGTTCTGGCTGACGGAAGGCAGGATTTTAAGGGACAGTCCACGCACTCCATGCTGGAGCACCGTGAGGCGGTGGCCGACGGTCAGTTCGCCGTTGTGCGCGTGCCCGGAGAGGCCGGACAGGAATTGCCCGTGCTTGTCTGCTTCATGCCGGTTCGGAACAGGGGCACGCTGGTGCTGGCCGCTCCCGTGGCCGACGCGGAAAAGAGTCGGAAGCAGCTGGAAAGCCGCATGGCGCTCGGCATTCAGGAGCGTCTGGACACGCTGGAGCTGAGTCGGGGGGCGTCCATTTCCGTTGTTTCGTCCGACGGGCGCGTGCTGGCGGGCAAGGGCGATCCCATGCAGCTCGCGTCGATTCCCAGGGAGGTGCTGGAACGGGCAGGCAGGGGACAGGCGCAGGAAGGAGATACGGAAGGCTCGGAGAATCCCGTGCTGTATCGTCTGGCTTATTTCAAGGCCATGGACTGGTACGTGGCGGCCGCCATTCCGCTGAGTTCCATCAACGGCCCTGCGGAAATGCTGACCCGGCATTTGTTTGCGGTGGCGGCCGTGCTGCTGGCGCTGAGTCTCATGCTCATGCTGGTGCTGACCATGCGCATCATTGCGCCGCTGCGTCTGCTCACGCGCAGGGCCAGGGAGATAGCCCGCGAAGATTTCAGTTCCGAGCGGGGCGTGGGCTTTTCCGACGATATCGTGGAAGGCCTGTCCGTGGACAGAAAGGATGAAGTGGGACAGCTTGCCGGGGCCTTTGCGCACATGGTCAAGGCGCTGGATGAGAACATCCGCCGTCTGGTAGATACGCTGGCGGTTCGTCAGCGGCTTCAGGGCGAACTGAACGCCGCCCGCGACATTCAGATGGGCATACTGCCTCCGCCGGACGGTGCGCCGAAAAGTCTCGGCTACTCGGCAGCGGCGTTTCTGGAGCCGGCCAAGGAAGTGGGCGGCGACCTGTACGACTTCTTCACCGCGCCGGACGGTCGGCAGGCCGTGGTCATCGGCGACGTGTCCGACAAGGGCGTGTCCGCGGCGCTGTTCATGTCCATGACGGTCACGCTGGTGCGCTATGCGCTGGCGGAGGGGCTGTCGTGCTCGGAAGCCATGCTGCGCATCAATGAGCGCCTTGCGGAAAACAATCCTTCCTGCATGTTCGTCACGCTGTTCATCGGACTTTTTGATCCCGCGACGGGCCGTCTGGACTACGCCAGCGGCGCGCATTGTCCGCCCTTTGTGGTGAATCCGAATGCCGATGTTCCGGTGCGCATGCTCACGGAAACCAGCGGACCGCTGGTCGGCGCGATGCCGGGGCTCGACTATGAGGCGTGTCACGCCGTGATTGCGCCCGGCGAATACTGCCTGCTGTACACCGACGGCGTTTCCGAAGCCATGAACGAAAAATTGGAGCTTTTCGGCGAAGAGCGCATTGCCGCCACGCTGGAACACTTGCGCGGGGCTTCTCCCGACGAGGTGCTGCACGGCGTGATGACGGCAGTGAAAAAGTATCGCGGCAAGGCCCCGCAGTCGGACGACATCACCATGCTTTGTTTCCGTCGCGCGCCCGAGTGATCCGGCAGAGCTCGGCCCTTGCGTCGGACAGCGGGCGAGAGGGAACATCGTTTTTTGTCAGGAAGGGAGCGGCGTCGGTCGGGCGTCGCTCCCTTCCTGACGAAAAAGACTGCGCTCCGCCATCGTGCAGGGCAAATGCGGGACAGGTTCGCTGAGGCCGGGCTGACGCCTCGGGACTTTTTCCGTAACGCGTTCTCCGGAGGCGTAGTTTCCCAGTTCAGCACAGGCAAAGTCGGGCCCTTGTTTGGCGCAAAGCGACCCGGAGCGGACGGCAGCAGCAAGCTCCGCGTGTTTTCGGCGCGGGTGGGGGAGACGGCAGACAGGGCATTGCCGTCCTGCCTGTTTCGGGGAAGTGGATCGGCGTTTTCAGGAGAAGATGAGAGGGCGATACTCCACGGCGGCGTGTTCGCCGTCCGGCAGCGGGAGCACGGCCGTGCCGGCAAGTCCGGCCTTCAGCAGAGCGCAGTTGCGCGCCGTGTCCAGCGCGTCGGCAAGTTCCGGCTTGGCGTCTTTTGAAGGAGTGCCTCCGCTCATGAGAATGTAGCGCGGCTTGCCGCCGTATTTCAGGGCGAAGCCTCGGAGGTACAGGTCGAGACGGACATGGAGGCGGAGACTGGCGGCGTTTCCCGGCCACACCGTGGCCATGGAAATGGTGCGGCCGCAGTGTTCGGTGAGGCGCATGTTTTCGCGGATCAGCCTTTCCGCCAGTCCCTTTCCGCGGATGTCCGGCCGGACGAAGACGGATTCCAGATGCCGCACGTCGGCCAGCGCATTTTCGGGAAGAGACATCGAACGGCCGAGATTTTCTGGATCGTCGGGAGCGGGAAAACGTATGATGCTTGCTCCGGCGAGTTTGTTTTCGCCGTCAAAGGCAAGAAGAATATGGCCTGCCCCCTCGATGATGGGCTTGTAGAATTCTCTGTCGTCCGTGGCGAACATGTCGCGGTTAGGCAGACGCTGCTCCACGGCCTTTTCCAGACGAACGAGTTCGTCCAGATCGTCGGGGCCGGCACTGCGCATGAGAAAATCGTTCATGAGTCCTCCTTGACGAGAACAAGTCCCTGCGACGAGAGCGCCCGGGAAAGCGCGTGGTAGTCCAGCCCGAAGGAAAGATTCATGCCCTCGCGCACGCGTTCCGGGCAGTTCGTGACGTCGAAGGCGGCGTACGCGGAGGATGCTCCGGCGCACGTCATGCCGGGAAAAGGAGGAATCAGACATTCCGGCGCGGTGTGAAAGGTCCCCGTATCGACGAGCGCCATGAGGCGGCCTTTCTTGACGCGGCATTCCAGAACCGTGGTTTCCAGCCGGAAGGCGTCCTGTCTGGCGTCGGGAACGGCGCGGCCGGAAAGCGGATACAAGCCGAGCGTCACTCCGGTTCCGCAGCGGATTTCCCGCACGTCCGCAGGAAGGCTGTTGTGTTCGGCAAATTCCAGCATGTCCGTGCCGCCTGCGGAAATGTCGGCGTCCGGCAGGCAGAGGGGACGGATGGAATCGAGCGCGTTGAGGGCGCAGGCAAGCTGTGCCTGTCCCGGCGCTTCCGAGCTCAGGCAGGCGAAATTGACGCTGATCCCGCGCAGGGGAAAGCCGCAGCGCCTGATTTCTTCGCTCAGGGCAGGAAGTTCTTCCGGTAGAACCCCGTCTCTGCTGTCTCCGACTTCCAGCGAGATGCGGAGCTGCGGCGTGCGGCGTCGTGCCTGCGCCAGCGTGCGGACGACGAAACGGGAATCGACGTACACGGCATCGCATTCGGACGTTTCGGCGGCCGACAGGGGCGAGGGCGCATAGACGTGATGGATTTCCATGCCGCTTGGTCGGGGAAAGGCGTGATGCGGCCAGACCACGAGGCCGAGCCTGCGCACGGAGCTTCCGCGAAGAATGTCGGCAACAAGCTGCGGATGCAGCGGCGCTTCCTTGAATACGAACATGCACGACGCGCCTGCCTGACGGCAGCGTTCGCTGACCACGGCGAGATTATGCCTCAATGCGGCGGGACGTATGAACAGACGGGGCATCAGGATTCCTGTGAATGAGTCTTGCGGGAAAAGCTGAGTGCGGCAAAAAGCAGGGCGCAGCAGAGCGTGAAGACCGCAAGAATGGTGAGACCGGTTTGCGCGTTCCACACGGACATCATGATGCCGAGGCTCAGGGGGCCGAGCACCTGTCCCACGCGCATGGCCACGTTGTAGAAGCCCATGGTGCGGGCGCGGCCGAAGCGCTGCGCCGCAGGAAGCGAAAGGGCGTAGGGGCCTTGTCCGTTGGCGGCAATGGAGGTGTTCAGGGCAAGAAGAGCCATGCTGATCACGGCGGCGGCAATGCCGTGGAAGACCACCAGCG
>NZ_DBMAHT010000071.1:0-9845 GCF_057866825.1 Mailhella sp. | reverse complement strand
CACAGGTTCAGCACGACGAGCCGTCGAAGGCTGCGCCTGCCCCATGAAAGAACGCTCGCCGAAGCCGGAGCAGCAGCCGCGCCGGGGCAAAGCAGGCAGCCCAAACGGCGGGACGCAGGCGGCTCTCAGAAGCCGACGCCCGGACGACGGACAAAAAAAAACGGGACGCTCCGGCAAACGAAGCATCCCGCGGATGGAAAACAATGGAGAGAGGCGGCGCGCCGTTTCGGCCTCGCCTAGTGCATGGAGCAGGCTTCCAGCGCCTTGTCCAGCGTGGCCGTGTGATCGCGCAGGCGACCGTAGGCAAAAAAGTACCGATGCAGCGTCCACGCCTCAAGGTCAAGGATGTCGAGCTTGCCCTCGCTCTGATCGCAGAGAAAGGGGCGCAGAGCCTCCACCACTTCGGCGTCGGGAAACACCTCGCCTTCGTAGCTGATGCGCAGAAGATCGCCCTTCAGCTCCACGGCGTCGGGAGTGTACCAGTCTTCAAGCACGGCGCGCACGGCGCGATAGGTTTCCTCCGTGGCGGGATTCAGGGCCCCGTAGGCCTTCACAAGCACTGGTCTCATAGCTGCTCCGTATCCGCCTTTCCGCAGAGAAAGGCGTTCAGACTGAAACGCCGCGCCCGGAAGAACCGGACGCGGCGCAATGTTCACACTTCAGCGGCAAAGCGCAAAACCTTTCTGCTTTCGCCAGGACGGAGCGCGCGGCGCAAAGGCGCGCCGGAAGCAGCCCTCAGCCTCGGCAAAAGGCGGGAAAGCGCTCTAGCGCATGGCTCCCATGATGGACATGGACGCGTTCTTGAGCACATCGGCCAGCGTGCTGGACAGGGTCTGTTCGGCGAGCGCCGCGCCGGGAATGCCGGTCTTTTCCTGCTGGGAGGCAAAGCTTCTGGACACCGTGGCCTGCTTCTGGCTGTAGAGGCGGGTCTGGATGCGGATGACGGCGTCGTAGTTGCTGATGCTCTTTTCCGTGAGCCACACGCGTTCGACCACGCCGCCCACGATGTAGTCGGGCTGTCCGGCCTGAGCCTGGGCCATGGTAGTGGCCAGAGACACCTGCGCGCCCTGACGCGCGAGTTCGTCGGCCAGAGACTGGCTCACCCATTCCGCCACGCTGGAGCTCGGCTGGAAGGGGCTGCCGTCCTTGCGGGTGCCGATGTCGATGCGGCCGCGCTGATCTTCAAACACAACCACGGCCACGCGCGGAGCCGTGGCCACGGGCAGGGCGGCAGTTCCGCTGGGATTATAAAGCAGGCGGACATTATTCTGGGCCAGGCAGCCGGTGAGGGCCACCGCGGCGAACATCAGAACCGCACACATGGACAAGGAAAGACGACGGAAATGAATCATACCTCAACTCCTGAAAAAGGGATTTCACACCTTAGCCTTTTTATGTCCGGGACGCAACGCCGGGCCGACCTGCTAAATTCCCATGCGCACCTGATAGAGACGGCCGTCGCGCAGCACCTGAAGCAGTATCTGCCTCTTGAGAAAATCCCGGCGGAACGCGTCGAGAAACGCCTTGCGCGAACCGGTCGCCCGGCCGGAAACAGCCGTCACGGCGTCGCCCCTCTCCAGCCCGAGACGGGCCGCGGGAGAATTGGGCCGCACATCCGTCACCACCGCGCCGTTTCTGCCGTCCTTGACGGCCATGCCCCAGCGGCGCAGCGCAAGCGAGGCCGCCGTGCCGTCGTCGAAGTCCGCCATGGTCAGGGTGACGGTCTTTTCCGAGCCGTTGCGCCAGAGCTTCAGCGTCACGGGGGCGTGAGGCTGATGGTTGCGCAGCAGGGAAAGATACTTGTCTCTGTCGGTCACGGCATTGCCGGAAATTTCCATGATCACGTCGCCGGGGCGTATGCCCGCCTTGTCCGCCGGGCCGTTGTCGAACACTTCCGTGACGAGCAGACCTTCGGCTTCGGGCAGGCGCAGATAGCGGGCCGTGCGGGGATCCACGTTCTGACCGATGAGCGCAAGCCACGGCGTGCTCACATGGCCCTGATCGAGAATTTCGTCCACCACGCGGCGGGCCTTGCTGATGGGAATGGCGAAGCCTATGCCCTGCGCCTTGTCGTAGATGGCCGTATTCACGCCGATGAGCTCGCCGAGGATGTTCAGAAGCGGCCCGCCGCTGTTGCCGGGATTGATGGCGGCATCGGTCTGGATGAGATCGGTGAACACGCCGTCTTCGGCTTCAATGGTGCGGTCGAGGGCGGAAATGACGCCCGTGGTCACCGTGTGCGAAAAGCCGAAGGGATTGCCGATGGCAATGACGCTCTCACCGGGCATGAGATCGGTGGAATCGCCCATGGCCACGGAAGGCAGATTCTTCGCGCCCTTGAGGCGCAGCACGGCAATGTCGAAATCCGGCTCCGCGCCCACCACGTCGGCGTCGAAGGTGCGGCCGTCGAGAAGACGCACCGAAATGGCGGACGCGCCGTTCACCACGTGGGCGTTGGTGAGCACCAGCGAGCGGCTGCCGTCGATGATGATGCCGGAACCGATGCTCTGACTGCGCAGATCACGGCCGGGCATGTTGAAAAAGAAGTCGAAGGGAGTGAGTTCCGCAGGGGAGCGGCGCTCCACCAGCGTGCTCGTGATGTTCACCACGGCCGGAGCCACGGCGCTTACGGCGCGCACGGCGGGAGTCACGCGGGCCTGCTGACGCGCGGTCAGGGCCGGGGCGGCCGCAGGCGGCGCGGCGCAGCCCTCGGTCACGGGAACAAGACACAGAAGACAAACGAATACAAGAGAACGAACGGTAATTCTGCTCATAGGAAAAGACCCTCCGGGAAGCGGAGGTCAGTCTTTCGTCATTGCCGATCCGGACGCACGGGCGTCCGCAGAAAGGCTACTTGCCGTGAACCGGACGACCCGGTTCGTTTCTGCCGGGCGCGGGCGCTCTGCCGCCGTCCTTGCGGGGCTCGGGCCGACGCTGCACGGACGGGGCGGACGACTTGCCGGGGCAGGCAGGCGAAACATGGGCGTCGGGGCGCGGCGCGGGTCTGGACACCTGCGACTTCGGCGCAGGAGCCGGTCTGTTCACCTGCGGGCGCGGAGCAGGCCTGTTTGCCTGAGGCCGGGGCGCGGGAGCCGGCTTGTGGACCTGCGGGCGCGGGGCCGGACGGGGCGCGGGGCGCACCTCATGACGCACGGGGCCGGGATAGGGCTCCGCATACGTGTATCCGGGCTGCGGCGGAAGGCAGCCGGCCAGAAGAAAAAGACATCCTGCAACAATGGGCAGCGCACGCATGGCCTACCTCCAAGATGATGAAGCGAGCAACGCAGAAGGCGGTTTTCAGAACCGCCGGGCCCGGCAGGACGCCCTGCAGGCGTTCCGCCGAGGTTCTGCGCTGCGGAAAAACGCCGCGCCGCAAACGCTCACGGCGCGAAGTCTCAGCCGCCCGGAACGGCCCTGAGAAAACGCCCGGACAGCGCACACGCTGATCCGGGCTTTTCCGAGATTCGCCGAAACGGCCTCACGCTAGCGGCTTCTCGGGCCCCAGTAGGGATGATAGTCCGGGGGCGGAGGCCTGTGCCCGCGGGGCTGATCGTATTCCGGGCCGTCGTGATGAGGCGGCGGGACGGCGCATCCGGCCAGAGCAAAACTTACGCAGAGAAGCGCGATAAGACCAAAACGAATCATGACAACTCCTTTTGTTTCCACCTTGCCGTTCACGTCCGCTTGAAGGTGGCCGTGGCTTTCAGCCCGCCTTCCGGCCTGTTTTCCAGCGTCACGTCGCCGCCGTGCATGCGGGCCATGCTCCGGGCGATGGACAGGCCGAGTCCTGTTCCGCCCGTGCTGCGGTTGCGTGAACGTTCCACCCTGTAGAAGGGCTCAAACACCTTTTTGAGTTCCGACTCCGCGATGCCGGGGCCGCTGTCGGAAATGATCACGGACAGCATGTCGTCGCTGTCCTTGACGTCCACCACCACGTGACCGCCGTAGCGCAGCGCGTTGTCCATGAGATTGGCCAGGCAGCGCTTCATGCTGAGCGGACGCGCCTTGAGCGGACGGATCGAGAACATGGCCTCGGGCGTCTGAAGACGTTCCTCCATGCGGATATCCTGCCCCATATCCTGCCGGTCTTCAACAAGACTTTCAATAAGGGACATGACGTCCACAACGGCGACATTCTCGCTCTTGCTGCGCGCGATGTCTATGGTTGTGTCCATGATCTGCTGCAGTTCTCCGATGTCCTTCTGCAGCGGGCCGCGCTGACTTTCGTCGAGCTGCTCCACGCGCAGACGCATGCGGGTGAGCGGCGTGCGCAGATCGTGCGACACCGCGGCGAGGGTGCGTTCCCGCTCGTCGAGAAATTCGCGGATGCTCGTCTGCATGCGGTTGAAGGCCTGCGCGGCTTCGCGCACTTCGGTGGGACCGGTTTCGGGAAGCGCCGGCGTGTGGATGTCGCGGCCGAAGCGGTCGGCGGCGCGGGCGAGCCTGCGCAGCGGCTTCACGCAGAGATAGAACGCGAGGAAGCTGATGACCACAAAAAATATCTCGATGGCCATGATGCTCGTGAAGGGGAAATACGGCATGGGCGGATAGCCGGGCGCGGAATCCTCAATGACCACCCACGTGCCGTCGTGCAGCGGAACCACGGCCGTGGCCTGATACACGGAAGGTCCGCGCTTTCTCTTGTCCTCGGTGAAATACTGGCACACCGACTGCCCGAAGGATTCCATGGGGCTCGGCAGGTTCAGTTCGCGCACGGCCAGCATGCCGCGGCGCGGCACGTCGTCGCTGTAACCGTCCCCGCCGTGCATTCTGCCGTGACGGCCCATGCCATGCCGTCCGCTCATCATGCCGCCGGAGCCCCCGGGCATGTCGCCGTACAGGCGCGAAAGGGACACGTTGAGCATGTATTCCATGAGCGTGGACACGTCCTTCATATCCTCATGCACGGACAGGGATGGACGCGAACTCGTAAACGTGACGAAAAATCCGCGGCTGTTGAACTGTTCGCGCAGCACGAAGCGGATTTCCGGCGAGGTGGAATCGAGCAGCGCGGCCACTTCGGCCATGCGCCGGGCCCTGTCGGCCATGAGGCCGCGCATGAAGTAGAAGTGGCGGGATTCTCCCGCGTAAATGGTGGTAAGCAGCAGCAACGCGAAGAAGCCGCCCGAAAAAATGAGTATGAGCTGCGCCAGAAGGGAATCGGGCGAGAGTCTGGAAACAAGATGTCTCAGACCGGAAAGAAAGCCCTTCCCTTCCGCGTGCGTCCGGCTTTCCGCGGCAGCCATGAACTACTCCATGGTGATGGCGCTGGTGAACACGTAGCCGTCACCGCGCACCGTCTTGATGAGCTTGTTTTCGCGGCCCTTGTCGCCGTCGCCGGTGTCGCGCAGGCGGGCGCGGAGGCGGCAGACCTGCACGTCGAGGCTGCGGTCGAAGGGACTGCGGTCGGTTTCCTGGCCCTGAAGCTCGTCCTGAATGAAGTCGCGGCTGAGCACCTTCTGCGGATGCTCAAGGAAAATGGTGAGCAGGCGGTATTCCGCGCCGCTCAGATTCACCACCATGCCGCCGGGAGCGATCAGGTGACGGGCCGAAATGTCCAGGGTCCAGCCGCTGAAGTGATAGGCCTTTTCCGGGCGTCCGGCATCGGCGGGAGCGCCGGGCGCGCGGCCGGAACGGCGGAGCACGGCGCGGATTCTGGCCAGAAGCTCGCGCGGCTGGAAAGGCTTGACCACATAGTCATCTGCGCCGAGTTCCAGGCCCACCACGCGGTCGGCGGTGTCGCCGAGGGCCGTGAGAAAGATGACCGGCACGGACGAGGCGCTGTCCATGGCGCGCAGGCGGCGGCACAGGGAGAGACCGTCTTCGCCCGGCATCATGATGTCGAGCACGATGAGATCGGGCACTTCCTGTTCAATGCTCTCGAACATGGCCTTGCCGCCGTCGGCCACCCGTACAAGAAAGCCATGCTGGCGCAGGTACTCGGCCATGAGGTCGCGAATATCCTGATCGTCGTCAACGACAAGAAGGGACAGGGCAGGCATCTGAGAAGTATCGGTATCGGGCATGGTAAGGTCCTCCAGAACATTCTGGAAAGACTATAGCCGGGAGCGAACTTAATCGCACCCTTTTTCCTGTTACAATATGTTGCAGGAAGCTTGCCGCTTCTTGCCTCACAGAAGGCGCAGTCTTTTTTCCACTTCGTCGATGATGTAGCGCGGCGTGGACGCCCCCGCCGTGAGCCCCACGGTGCGCACGCCGGCAAAATCGGCGGCATTGAGCTCGTCGGCGGTTTCCACGAGCACCGTGGGCACACCGCGCATGCGGGCAAGTTCCGCCAGGCGCTTCGTGTTGCCGCTCGACTTGCCCCCGGCCACCACCATGGCCTGCACGCGCGCCGCAATTTCCCCGGCCTCCTCCTGCCGCTCGCGCGTGGCGTCGCAGATGGTGTCGAGCACGGCGAGAGAAGAGCCGAACCGCGCGGACAGGCGACGGTGCATTTCATCAAAGATGAGGCGGTCCTGCGTAGTCTGGGCGGCGAGCACCAGCGGGCGGCCGTCCAGCTCCGCGCCGGAGAGCAGCGCGTCCAGATCGGCCAGCGAAGAAAAAATGCGACTTGCGCCCGCGGCGTAGGAAATGAGACCCCGCACCTCGGGGTGCGACGCCTCGCCGTAGAGCAGAAGCTCGCGCCCGTCGGCCGTGGCCTCGGCAATGGCGAGCTGGGCGTTCTTCACGCGGGGGCAGGTGGCGTCCTCCACGCGGGCGCAGCGTTCGCGCAGTCTCGCCTCCACGTCTCTGGGAATGCCGTGCGCCCGGATGAGCACCGACATGTCGCTTTCGGACTCCTCCACGGCGTGCAGACAGCGCACGCCCTTGCGGGCGTAGTCTTCGAGCACCTGCGGGTTGTGGATGATCTCGCCGAGCGTGGCCACGCTCTGATCGGGCCGCGAGGCGACGATGGTGTCGAGCTTGTGCAGGGCAAGAGCCACGCCCATGCAGAATCCGGCGTGACTTGCGCGGATGACGTTCATGAAAAGCCTCCGTCAGGACTGCCGGACGCGCTTCACGCGCCGCAGGAAGGGAAAGGTGACAAGGCGGAAGTAGTCGCGATGGAAGAACCAGGCGATGACGAGCCACGAGACGACGAACAGCACGCCGCCCACGGCGAGCACGATGAACTGCTGAAGCAGGGCGTTCCAGCCCTGCATGAGCCTGAATCCGTCGTGCATGACGGCGAGCATGATGCCGCAGCCCGGCATGGAAATGAGCGCGCTGCGCCACGCCGTGCCCCAGATGCCGGCAAAGGCTCCGGACGCCCAGCGGCGGCAGGCCACCACCATGAGCACAAGCGCGTACAGCGCAATGGAAGCCGTGGTCACCAGCGCCACGCCTCGTGCGCCGAGGAGCGGAATGAGCAGCATGTAGCCCGGCACGGCGAGCAGCGTGACCACCGTGCCCACCACGGCGGGCGTGACGGTGTCTTCCCGCGCGTAGAAGGCGCGGCCCGTCACCTGCTGCAGAAGCCAGAACGGCACGGCGAGCATCATGATCTGCAGAAGCGGCGCGGCTCCCCGCGTTTCGGCGACGGAAAAGCTGCCGCCCTCGAAGATGAATCCGAGCACCGGGCCGGAAGCGGTGATCATCCAGGCCGTGACGGGCACGGCCACGATCATGCTGTTCGTCATGGTGCGGCGCAGCGTGGCGCGAAATTCGTCCATGTCGCCCTTGGCGGCCAGAGACGCGAGGAACGGGAACGAGGCCACGCCCGCGGCCTGCGCCACCACGCCCACGGGCACCATCATGATGCGCCGCGCGTAGTTGAGCAGACTCACGGCTCCGTCGCCGGCCATGCTGCCGAAAATGCGCACGAACTGCTCGTCGAGCACCACCACGGACTGACCGATCATGAGCGGCAGGGCCATGAGCAGAAATTTCTTCATGAGCGGATGCAGAAGGCCGAAGGAAAGGTGAAGCCCTCCGGCCCGCACTGCCGCAAGCGGCAGCGCGAACGCGCCGAGGGCGGCGCCTGCAAGCACGCCCCAGCAGAAGCCTTCCATGCCCTGCGCCAGTCCGAGCCACGGCAGCCCCACGCCGAAAAGCAGAATGCATCCGTTGTAGATGAGGGGCATGAGCGCGGGCACCGTGAACTGATGCCGGATGTAGAGCACGGCCGAAAGACAGGCACCCGGCAGGAAGAACACCTGCGCCGGCAGCACGATGCGCAGAAAATCCGCAAGACGCGCGCACTGCTCCGGCGTAAAGCCCGGAGCCACCATCGGCGCAAGACGGGAGGCCGCCGCCCACGCGACCACGGAAAGCAGTCCGATGGACAGCGTGGCCCAGGAGAACACCACGCCGAAGAAGCGCCAGCCGTCGGCCTCGTCTTCCTCGAAGCGCCGGGAAAGCAGCGGAATGAGCGTGATGGAAATGTAGCCGCCCGCCAGAAGATAATTCAGAAAGTCGGGCACGACGAAGGCCGCGAAATAGATGTCCGTTTCGCCGCCGGCTCCGAACTGCCAGGATATGATCTTGTCGCGGAAAAGCCCCATGAAGCGCGAAACGAGCACGCTGAACGCCATGATGAGGGCGGCCGCCCCCATTTTCTGCCGAGATGTAAGTGCCATACTCATACCGGAAGCCCCACGGCTCGGGAAACGGACAGAATCCTCACGCTCTCCGGCGGAATGACCACGTATTCCCGACTGAGCGGTCGCCAAGGATCCGTCAATTTTGCATAGGGCAGGCAGAAGAGCGCGCCCGCCTCCAGACTGCAGTCGAGAAAATGCAGTCCCTCCATATCCATATAGTGTCCCACCGTCCAGTGATCCACGTAGGGCCGTTCCGAGGGCGGGGCAATGCGCAGAAAGCGAAATATCGACACCAGCGGCATGGGCGGTCTTGCGCAGGAGCGCAGCGCCTCCCACACCTGATCGCAGGACGCGTCCGGCGCAAAGGGCGCACTCACGCAAAGGCCGGGAAACTCGTGCCGGCGCACGTCGTCGAGCATGAAGTCCACCAGGGAAACGTAGTCGGTGCGGTGTTCGAGAATTCTTCCGAACATGTCCGGATCGGCGGCCTGCGCGTACAGCGCGCGATTGAAAATTCTCCGGGCCTGATGCGGACCTATGCTGAACAGCACCTGCAGCGCGTTGAGCACTGCGTACATGGCGCAGAAATTGTCGATTTTTCCCTGATAGAAAGGCTGCATGGCGTACTCCCGGACAGGCACGTGAAGCAGGAGGACCCGTCGGCCCGCACCAGGAGCCATCCTTCTGTTTTCCCTTTCTTAGGGGATAACGTGACGATGATATCCCGTCAAGAAGCTGGACAGCCCGCATTTCCCTGTGTATAGTGTCGGAGTGAAAGGCATATTACCATAGCTTGATATAAAGATATGTCTTTCCCGGATGCCTTTCGCTCACGGTGTCCGGTTCATGCCGCATCCCTCCGAGCGCCCCGTGAACTTCAAGGAGACTCCATGATCCCCCCTAAAGGCAAATACCTCTTCACTTCCGAATCCGTCACTGAAGGTCATCCCGACAAGGTGGCCGATCAGATTTCCGATGCCGTGCTCGACGCCCTGCTTGAGCAGGATCCCGATTCCCATGTCGCCTGCGAAACACTGGTGACCACGGGCATGGCCATTGTGGCCGGCGAAATCACCACCAAGGGCTACGCCGACCTTCCGGCCATCGTGCGGCGCACCATTCGCAACATCGGCTATCTCGGCACCGACATGGGCTTCGACGCCCAGACCTGCGCCGTGATTTCCTCCATCGACAAGCAGTCGCCCGACATTGCGCAGGGCGTGAACCGCGCCAATCCCGAAGATCAGGGCGCGGGCGACCAGGGCATGATGTTCGGCTTCGCCTCCAACGAAACCGACA
>NZ_DBMAHT010000070.1:0-9877 GCF_057866825.1 Mailhella sp. | reverse complement strand
CACTTGGGGCATTGCCCCTGCCACTGCGCGCTCTACGCTCCGCAGGAACGGCAGACATAGACTTCCCGTATTTTCGGCATGGCCTCTTCCCGGGCAGCTACTTGTTGAACAGATTGATGCGGCGCAGATGACGGCCGCCTTCAAAAGGCGTGTTCAGGAACACGTCCACCATGCTGGCGGCAAGGCCCTGACCGGTCACGCGTTCGCCGAGGCAGATGACGTTGGCGTTGTTGTGGGCGCGGGCGTAGGTGGCGTGGAATTCGGTGGTGCAGAGCGCCGCGCGGATGCCGGGAACGCGGTTGGCGGCCATGCTCATGCCGATGCCGGTGCCGCACACGAGAACGCCTACGGCGTTTTCATCCTTGAGCAGGGCGTCCGTCACGGCGCGGGCCCGGAGCGGATAGTCGCAGCTTGCGGGATCGGAAGGACCGAGATCGTGGACGTCGAGTCCTTTTTCCTTGAGGTACTGCACAAGGAAGGTTTTAAGGTTGAATCCCCCATGGTCGGACGCGATGTAGATGATGCTCATGTCAGTCTCCAGTAGTGACGCGATGTCTGTGTGCGGGGCAGACCCGCCCGGTTATTGATCCAGCGAATAGACGGCGAAGTTCGCCGGCACTTCCAGCTGCATGCCGGATTCGGGCACGCTGCCGGAAGGCAAACGCTCCTTGACGAGCAGCACCATGCGCATTTCGCTTCCGTCGTTGTCCATTTTGCCGTCCAGACGGCGGGGCAGTCCCTTGTCGTCGCAGGCGATGTTCAGCGACCAGCGGCCGTCGATGGTCCAGCGGACGGGAAGCGCGTCGGCGTTCAGCTCCAGTTCGCAGCTGCGGCCGTGACTTCTGTAGCTGTAGATGATGTTGCCGTCACCTCCGGTGAGGTAGCGCTCCGGGGCGGGGACGTCAAGAGCGGAGAGATAGCGTCCGGCGAGAAAGTCGTTGAGCCTGTTCATGCGCATGGGCAGCGGCAGACCCAGCAGTCTGCGCAGGGTGTCCGGGGTTTCGGCTCCGGCGTAGGCCTTTTCGTCGCGGGGCAGCACGAGCAGCATCTGTCCGTTTTCAAACACGGCCTTGGCCACATTGGCTCCCACACCGGCGTTCACTTCGAGGCGAATGGTGCGTTCATCGTCGGAAAAGCCGGGATTGCGTTCCGCATCGTCAAGACCGGCCGTACCCTGATGATCCTGCACGGCAGGCCCGCCGGTGGCGGCGGACCAGAGCAGATAGGTCACTCTCCGGGTGTCGTTGACCGGGCCGAAACGAAGACTGCCGGAGAGCACGTCGTAGCTCGCGGGACGGGCGGAGCGTTCCTTGAACGCCTGCCAGCGGGCGGCGGCGTCGCTGTCGGGAACGATGGGCATGCCCTTGGGACCGCAGCCGGTAAGCGCGGTCAGCAGCACAAGACCGAGAAGAAAAAAGGAGCGTCGGGTCATCATTGCAGTTTTTCCAGTTTGAGGCGCACTCTGTCGGCGTCTTCGGGATAGCCGAGCTTTTCAAAAAGTTCCATGGACTGACCCCAGCCTGTGCGGGCGGAATCCGCGTCGCCCCGGGCCGCGGCAATGTCGCCGTAGTGTTCGAGCATGGCGGGATCCTTGGGTTCGTCCTTGCCGGAGAGGTTCAGGGCCTTCTGTATCTGTTCCCAGGCGTCGTCGAGCTTGCCGCGGCGGTACTGCACCCAGGCCAGGGAATCAAGAATGAAGTCCGCGTCGGGTTCCAGCTCCACGGCGCGCTGGATGAGCCGGTAGGCCCGGTCGAGATCCCTGTTGCCGTCGGCCAGATTGTAGCCCACGTAGTTGAGCGCCAGCGCGTTGTCGGGGTAGCGGGCAATGAATTTTTCCATGAGTTCCATGGCTTTTTTTCTGTTGCCCCGCAGCTCCTGCAGATAGGCCTGCTGGAAGGCCGCGCCTTCGTTGTCGGGATGCAGGCGCAGAGCCTCGGTCACGGCCTTGTCCGCGGCGTCGAAATTCTTCTGTCCGGCGTACAGTTCCGAGGCGAGCAGCAGGGGCTCCGCGTCTTCGGGATGAAGCACGCGCAGCGCGTCGAGTGCCCGGAGCGCTTCGGGAATGCGCTTCTGCTCGTACAGAATGCGCACCTTCATGCGCAGGGCCTTGTCGTATTCCGGGCTCTGGGAGGACACCTTTTCGAGATAGTCGAGCGCGCGGTTGACGTCGGCGTTGGATTCATAAAGCAGCGCCGCATGATAGAAGAAAAGTCCGTCCGGCATGCCCTCCTGCTTTTCGAGGCGGGAGAGCAGCTTTTCGGCCTGATCCGGGTGTTTTTCGTCCATGAGCATGGCCGCCGCGGCCACGGCGAAGTGCAGCGGATCCTGCGTGGAGGCGACCATGGAAACCACGGCGTCCATGTTGTCCTCCTGCAGCATGAGGCGGAGCAGGAAAAGACGCGCGCTGCGGTTGTCGGGATCGTTTTCCAGCAGGGTGCGGTAGATTTTTTCCGCTTCCTTGGGATGGCCGAGCTCTTCCTGCGTGAGCGCGAGAAGCTGCCATGCCTCGGAGTATTCGGGATCTTCCTTCACGGCGACTTCAAGCTGACGTTTTGCGTCGGCAAAGCGGCCGGACACGTTCAGCGCCTGCGCGTAGGCGAAGCGTATCTGCGGCGTCAGCTGCTTTTCGGGAATCTGACGGAACACCTTCATGGCTTCCTGCGGCTGGGCGCTGCGCAGAAGAGCGAGGGCCAGCTCCGCCTGCGCCTGACCGTCGGCGGGATGTTTGCCGGCAAAGTTGCGCAGCAGGCTGATGGCTTCATTTCTCTTGTTGTTCTGGATGAGCAGATCGGCCTGAAGGGATACCAGCGCAAGATCGTCGGGCATCTGGGCGGAAGCCTTCCGGATGAGCGGGGCGGCGTCCTTTTCGCAGTCGTGGGCGAGCAGCCAGATGGCCGCGTCGATGATGGGCGCGGAAGAGGGCAGGCGATAGGTTCCGGTGCCGAATTCCAGCAGACGGTTGGAGGCGTCGATGACGGCTTCGCGGTCGTTGCGGCCGAGGGCGCTGTCGAGCTTGAGCTGGGCGAAGATGAGTTCGGCCCGCTGCGAGGGAGCCTGCGGCGCGAGTCTGATAGGAGAGAGCACGTCGTTCTCTCCGGCGACGGGGCCGTTGCCCGTGGCGCAGCCTGCGGGCAGCAGCAGGAGCGCGAGGGTTGAGGCGAACATCAGGCGCTGCGCCGGAGTGAAGGAAGACAGACGCCTCCGGACTCGGAAAAGGGATGGAATATGGGTGAACATGGATGTCCTGTGCGGCGGAAGAGCTATGGCTGTATCCATTCTTCCGAGAAGTCTTTGATCTCGCGCCCGAGATGTTCTTTCAGTTTTTCCAGCAGGCGCGCTTCCAGCTGGCGAATGCGTTCACGGGTAACATGGTAGCGCTCGCCGATTTCCCGGAGCGTGGCCGGTTCGTCGGTGAGCAGTCTGTGCTCCAGAATATAGACTTCCTTTTCCGAAAGGGAAGGAATGAGTTCGTGGATGCTGTCGCGGACAAGGCGCGATACTTCCGAATCGGCAATGCCTTCCTCCACGCCGGGACCGAGCGCGGGCAGAAAGTCCATGCGGGAGGCGCTGCCGCTGTCGTCGCTCACGGGCAGATCGAGAGACACGTCGCCCGAGTCGAGACGCTGCTGCATTTCCTCCACCTGATCCTTCGTGACGCCGAGCTTTTCCGAAAGCAGGGCCGCGTCGGGATCGAAGCCCTGAAGAATGAGCTTCTGACGTTCGCGGTTCAGGTTGTAGAAAAGTTTGCGCTGCGCCTGGGTGGTGCCTATTTTCACCATGCGCCAGTTGTCCATGATGAACTTGAGAATGTAGGCCTTGATCCAGAACGAGGCGTAGTAGGAAAACTTGATGCCCTTGTCGGGATCGAATTTGTTCACGGCGCGCAGAAGACCCACGTTGCCTTCCTGAATGAGGTCGAGCACGTTCTGCATCCAGCGGCGCTGGAAGTCCATGGCGATGCGCACCACAAGGCGCAGATGCGAGGACACCAGACGGAACGCCGCCTTGGGATCGCCGTTGTCGCGCACCCGGCGGGCGAGTTCGGTTTCCTCTTCCGGCTCCAGCAGCGGGAACTTGCTCACTTCGCGCAGATAGTTCTGCAGATTGTCGCGCATGGGCACGCTGGGCAGCCGGTCTTCCGCAATGGCGGGGAGATTGCTGCCCAGGTCAATGACGCGGCCGTTGTCGTCGAAGTCGTCGAAGTGCTCGTCGAGCGAGGCGTCGTCGGGAAGAAGCTCGCCGTCGCGGGCCTGTTCGAGTTCCGCTTCCATCACCTCGGGGGAGTCGTCGGCATCGTCGTCCGGAGCGTCGGACGGGGCGTTGTCGGCGGAGATTTCGTCGTCTTCCACGGGCTCGACGTCGGGCGAAATCTTCGTTTTTGCAGCGCGGCCTTTGCGCCTGCCTGATTTTTTTTCGGACTCGTCCGCGTTTTTTCCCGAAGGCGCAGCGGGAGTACCGGAGTCGTCTGAAACCGGAGTCGCAGTGATATCGATGATATCCGTATCCTTGCGGGATTTTTTTGTTTTTTTGACACGAGCAGAAGCGCGGGCCGGCTTTTCATCGGCAGATGCGAGCAGCTCCGCTTCATGCGCATCGGAAATTTTCGTCATGGAGTCATCCTTATTTCGGCGTGCCTCCGGGGGTGGAAGCGTGATTGCCGGAATGTATCCTATAGTTTAAGGTTGGCGTTTTCAACGATTTTCAGTACACCTAAAAAAGTTCGCGGAAGAAAAGCCTTCCGCGGGCTTATGTTCTGAGGAAAAGGAGATTATTATGAAAACAAGGCCGCTGGGCTTTTTCCGTCGCATGGCGGGAGTGTTGCTGACGGGCGTCGTCGCCCTCGCGCTGACGCTTCCTTCCTCCGTGGCGTTCGGTCAGGACAAGGCCCCCCAGCTGAAACCCGTGCATACCTATGAACTTCTCGATGAACTGGCCGCCAATCACGGCAAGGTGATTCTGGTGAATTTCTTTGCCGCGTTCTGCGGGCCGTGCCGTCGGGAAATTCCGGAACTCATTAAAATGAGAAAGGAAATTCCCGAGGAGGATCTGCTCATCATCGGCATTGCCATCGACCAGAACATCCGCGAGGCGGATTCCTTTGTGAAGTCCATGGGCATGATGGGAGCCTATCCCGTGTACTACGGCGGAGAGGAACTTTCCCGCGCCTACAGGATAGACGCCATTCCCTTCAACGTCATTTACAACAGAGACGGACATATCGAGGCGAGCGAGGCGGGCTACGTGCCCGGACCGGAAATGAAACAGTTTCTCATGAGTCTCATCAGACGGTAGTGCGCATGAATCAGATGAAGGAAATATTCAGTGCGGCGGTCATTCAGCGACGCGTCGAGGAAATGGCCGCCCAGATAGACGCCGTTTACGGAGAAGAAAGCGTGGTGGCCGTGTGCGTGCTGAAGGGAGCCTTTCCCTTTTTCAGCGATCTGGTCCGCGCCATGAAGTCCGACGTGCTCATTGACTTCGTGCGTCTTGCCAGCTACGGCGATCAGGCGAGCAGCAGCGAGCACGTGCAGATCACCAAGGACGTGGAAATTTCTCTCGAAGGCCGTCACGTGCTCATTGTCGAGGATATCGTGGACACCGGGCGTTCCATGGACTTTCTCATGCGGTATTTTTCCTCGCGGGGAGCGAAGTCCATACGGCTTGCCGCGCTCGTGGACAAGAAGGAACGCCGGGAATTCAACGTGCATTCCGACTTCGTGGGCTTTGATCTGCCCGCGGGCTTCATTGTGGGATACGGCCTCGACTATGCCGAACGCTATCGCACGCTTCCCGGCATCTACGAGCTGCTTGACTGCTGATGCAGGCGGTGTATGGTCTCGGTGCTATCACATAATGATGGAGATTGTTTCATGAACGTTACCTGCCCTCAATGCAACACGGTCTATCGTCTGCCAGATGAAAAGGTGAGACCCGGCGCCAAGCTCCGCTGTTCGGTCTGCCGTCATATTTTTACGCTTCCGCTGGAAGAAAAGACCGATCCTCCCGCACTTTCTCTCGGCGGTGAGGAAAAGGGCAGAGAATCGACCCGAGGCGGCGGTCTCGAACTGGCCGGCGACAGACCGGAAAAACGCGCGCCCGAGCGTCATGACGAAGGCGGCCTGTCTCTTGGCGGCTCAAGCCCCCGCAGTTCCCGGAACGGCGGACTTGAGCTCGCGATGGACGAGCCTGCCGACGTACACGGCGGCAGAGATCGCGTAAGGGAAAGACGCCCCTCGCAGGGACTCAGGCTCGACGGCGACGGCAGTGCCTCGTCGTTCGGTGGTCTGGACATGCCCCGCAAAAAGAGTTCCATCCTTCCCCGTCTGACGAGCTTTCTGGTGTGTCTCGCGCTTGCGGCCGGCTGCGGCTGGATGTGGCAGAACACCCATTACTTGGACGGGTTGAAGGGCCTGGTGGCTCCCTATCTCGGTCTGGAGACGGCGGATCCTTCGGATCCCCTGTCGCTGGTGAGCGAGCTTGTGCTGCAGGATGTGCGTCAGTATCAGGTGAAGAACGAGAAGGTGGGCAACCTTGTCATCATTGAAGGCAAGGTGAAGAACAACTTCCCCGCGCCCCGCGAGCTCATCAGGCTGGAGGCGGAACTGGACGACGCGAACGGCAACAAGCTGATTTCGCAGCAGCAGCTTGCCGGCAACAGCATGAGCTCCTTCCAGCTGGAGTTGCTCGACAAGGAAGAACTCGACAAGGTGCTCAACAACAAGCTCGACATCGTGGAAGCCAACACCAACGTGCTGCCGGGCAATGAAGTTCCCTTTACGATCATCTTCGTCAATCCTCCGGCGGAAGCCAGCGACTACAAGGTGCGCATTGTCGAGGCCTCCATTCCCAAGGGCCCGGGCAATCTTACGGAATAGGAAGAGAACTGAACGTAAAAAAGTTCTTGCCTTTTGTCGAAAGCTGCAGTACATTGCCTTTTGTTGTGCCGAGGTAGCTCAGTTGGTAGAGCAGGGGACTGAAAATCCCCGTGTGGGCAGTTCGATTCTGTCCCTCGGCACCACTTTCAACGTCGAAGAAACGCCTCGGAATGTTGTTCCGGGGCGTTTTTTTGGTTAAAAGAAAACCCCCAGCTAGGCTGGGGGTTCCCGAAAACTTATAGTTATGCGTAGGTTATAAACACTCCTTTTGATTTGCTAAGAAAGAGGTGCGGTCTGGCAACTGCGCCCATAAGCAAATCAAAAGGAGGTCACAATGGGTGACACAAAGAAGTTAGCGCATACGCAATGGAACTGCAAATATCACATAGTCTTTGCACCAAAATATCGCCGACAGGTTTTCTATGGTGAGAAGAAAAGAGTCATAGGAGAAATATTGCGGAAATTATGTGAGTGGAAGGGGGTGAACATAGTAGAAGCAGAATGTTGTCCCGACCATATCCATATGTTGCTAGAGATACCGCCCAAAATGAGTGTATCGGCGTTTGTCGGATATTTGAAAGGAAAGAGCAGCCTGATGATATATGAGCAGTTTGGTGAGTTGAGGTTCAAATATCGTAATCGGGAGTTCTGGTGCCGTGGTTACTATGTCGACACGGTGGGTAAGAATAAGGCAAAGATAGCTGAGTACATCAGGCATC
This sequence comes from Mailhella sp., assembly GCF_057866825.1. Taxonomy (NCBI): domain Bacteria; kingdom Pseudomonadati; phylum Thermodesulfobacteriota; class Desulfovibrionia; order Desulfovibrionales; family Desulfovibrionaceae; genus Mailhella; species Mailhella sp. The sequence continues at coordinate 2,283 of NZ_DBMAHT010000070.1, read as the reverse complement.
AACTGGCCGAGGATAAACTCGGCGAACAGCTGAGCATCCCATACGCCGGAAGCCCGTTTACGGGCCGCCGGTAACAGAAATGCAGATGTCAGACCGTACATGCGCCTGCTAGGGCGCGGCTGGTAAGAAAGCCTTACAGGCGCATAAGAGGAACCACCGGCTATGCCGGTGGGCCCCCTTTTTTAGGCCGAAAGTGCTCCGTCGGGCGGGAAGTTCCAAAAGGCCGAAATTCGTCTGCGCAATGAACTTTGAAAACGCTGCTTCTTGTATGCTGGTATGTTGTCGCCACAGCGGGGAATGCATGAGGCGGCCGTCATCAGGCCTGTCCGGGAGCAGGAATAGCGAAATAAATCAGCCGATCAGTACAGGCGGAACGACTGTCGGATTCTTGTCCGCGCAGCAGAAAAACTTCTCAACGACTCGGCAAGCGTTGAGAAAGAGCCCTCCCAAGAGGGAGAGACAATAATCTTCGATAAGGACAATCAACGCTTCCCTTGCCCCGGAAGCCCTGACTTCTGCCATAAAAAAGCCTGCGCATCGTTTTTTCGAGGCGCAGGCTTTTTTATCAGGGGAGGCCGAGAATTACTTCTCTTCGTCCGGCTGGATGTTGTTGGGGTGGCAGGGACGGCAGCCCTGGAATTCGGGATGTTCCAGACTCATTCTGCGATGGCAGCCGAAGCAGGAGCGCATGCTTTCTCTGCTGTGGAAGGCCATGAAGCGGCTGTCCTGCTGATTGCTTCTGCCCTGCACGGTATGGCAGCCGGCGTTGCTGCTGCACGAGGCGTAGGGCGACTTTTCTTCCGAAGGACTGTAGTGACAGATGACGCAGCGGGGCTTGTGATGACAGGTATCACAGGGGACGTTGCTGTGGGAGCTGTGATTGAAGGTGACCGCCATGCGGGGAGAAACTTCGCCGCCAAGCACGATGGGATTTTTCGGATACTTGAGATTGGCCTTGAAGTCCTGAGCTTCCGCCGGCGTACACCAGGCGAGGGAGAGAAGAAGGGTAAGAATAAAAAGCGGTTTCATGCGCATTCTCCCGGTAGATTGGGGAAGTGCCCGGAGGCAGTGGCTAGAATTGATTCCAGAAGGAGGGCTTGAGAGGCGTCAGCCCTTTCTGAGCGGCAACAATGTCCATATGCATCATGCCCAGCGCCATGGCGTCCATGTCGGGCGTGCCGGCGCATTCGCGCAGGTCCACGGTAGGGCAGTAGCTCTTGCACTTGGTACACCAGTCGATGCGTTCGCCCCGGCTGTTTTCGCTTTCGCGGAGAAATTCCATGACGCCGGAACCTTCCTTTCCGCAGGAAGGGCAGGCCCCGCGCCGGAAGTGCCATTCGGTGCCGCACAGAGCGCAATGCATATGTTTTTTTCCTCCGCCTCCGGCCAGAAAGGCGTTCTTTTCGTCAAAGACGCGCTTGTCCAGATAGGAGATGGACGGGAAGGAGCCGCATACGGGGCAGAAACCCTGCATCCAGGAGGAAGCGCGTTCGTCCCACGGGGCGTCGTACTTCAGCGCCAGGGCCCGCAGAACGGGTCCGACCACGACCTCCAGCGCAAACAGCAGCACGGCGGGCGGCAGATGCGTTTCTTCCGCGGCCTCGGCGAGCGCGGTTTCGTGCCCGGTGAGGAGCGTGTCGGCGGCGCGCATGCACATCTCTTCCTTCTGGAAGAACGAGGTGAGCGCGTCGGCGTATCCGTTCATGCCGGGCAGCGCTTCCAGAAGCGGCAGCAGCTCGTCGGCCGATTTCCGCAGAAGGGGGAAAAGTCCCTTCAGGCTGGCTCCGGCCAGAAGCGGCGCCCCCTGCTGCGCCCGTTCCTGCCGCCAGGGGGGCAGGACAAAGCCGCTTTCCTCAATCATGGGGGAAAGCTTTTCCGGCAGCGCGGAACGCGCCTCAAGCAGAGGGGCGAACGCGTTCAGCACCGGCGCGAGTACGGGTCTGCGCTCGACGATGCCGGCAAGGGTTTCGGAAACGGTCTGACGGGATTCGGCCATGGTGACTCCTGAGAAACTGGAAGCGGCAAAGGCCGCCGATGAAATGCAGGGTTAGGGCAATGCCCGGTTGCGAGTGCATGCCGGAGCGGACGCTGAAGCGCAGCGCGTCGCCGCAGGACGGGGATGCTCCGAACTTCGTGCCCGTGAAGGCGGCCGAAGGCCGCTTCCGGGACGGGCGCTCCGGCATGAGGCTAGCCGAAGCTCGCGAACTCGTAATAGTGCTTGGGCTCCTCGGCCAGAAGATAGATGACGCTCACGTCTTCCGTGTCCACAAGGCGGGCTTTGGG
>NZ_DBMAHT010000069.1:0-10393 GCF_057866825.1 Mailhella sp. | reverse complement strand
TTCCCCGGGAACGGCGGGGGGAAGGGCCACAAAGACATCGCCTTCGGCGACGAGACGGGAATCGGTCTGAATGGTGCGGAGTTGTTTACGAAGCTCGTCGCAGAGCTGGGCAGAGGTTACGCGCATGGGCTTACTCCTTTGAAGGGGGTGTCTTCGCTTCGGAAAGGGGCGGAGTGTCTGTGAGCCAGACGGTACAGGTGCTGTCGTCGGTGATGCGCGTTCCCGGCGGAGGACTCTGACGGAGCACGAAGGTTCCGTTGCCTTCCATGGTGGGAACAATGCCGCGCGCCACGCAGGTTTCTATGGTTTTGCGGAGGGTGAGCCCCCGCAGATTGGGCATGACGTTGACCCCGGACGCCGAGGCCTTGCCGGCCATTTTCTGGGCGCGTTCGCGCTCCTTTTTGGCCTTTTCGGCGCGGTACTTGGCGAGGTTTGCGAGGTAGATGGCGTCTTTCTTGCGCTGGGCGAGCTGGGCGGGAGTGAGCTTTCTTTCCTGCTCCTTTTCGGCCAGGGCGAAGGTGACGTCGGGCAGATAGCCGTTGTAGGCCAGAGTGCGGGAGGCCACCTTCTGGAACACGGGCGCGGCGATGGCGCCGCCGTAGCCCGTGGTGGTGGGCTCGTCGAGCATGACGTAGATGACGTAGCGCGGATCGTCGGCAGGCACGATGCCGCCGAAGGAGGCGAGACGCTTGCGGCTGTAGCCCTTGCCGGAGTGATCGGCCTTCTGGGCGGTGCCGGTCTTGCCGGCCACGCGCACGCCGGGAATGCGGGCCCTCGTGCCGGTGCCGTTGCCGTCCACGGTTTCCTCCATCATTTTGAGCACGGTGCGGGTGGTTCTTTTGGAAAAGATGCGCTGACCCGCGGCGGAGGTGGTGTTCTGACCGGGTTCGTCCATGACGAGGCTCAGGGGCCGGAATTCGCCGCCGTCGGCAAGGATGGTGTAGGCCTGAAGCATCTGGATGCCGGTGACGGAAAGGCTCTGACCGAAGGAGGTGGACATGAGGTCGAGCTCGCTCCAGTCTCTCGGGGCGCGCAGGATGCCGCGGCTTTCGTGAATGCCGATGCCGGTGCGCTGGCCGAATCCGAGCCGGTCGAGGTAGGAATGGAACTTCTGCGCGCCGAGCATGAGGCCGATTTTGGCCATGCCGATGTTGCTCGAACGGGAAATGATTTCCGTGGCGGTAAGTTCGCCGTAGGCGTGGGTATCGTCGCGGATGGGGGCGTAGCGGGTGCGCCACACGCCGTTTTCGCAGAAGATTTTGGTGTTCGGGGTGACGAGCTTTTCTTCGAGGGCGGCGGCCATGAGAATGGGCTTGAAGGTGGAGCCGGGTTCGAGGCTGTCGCCGGCGAGGCGGTTTCTGTAGATGGAGGAACTCGCCTCGCGGTAGTTGTTGGGATTGAAGAACGGATACTGCGCCCAGGCGAGAATTTCGCCGGTGGCCACTTCGGAAACGAGCACGCCGCCCCAGCGAGCGCCGGAGGAGCGCACGGCGTCGGCGAGCACGTCTTCGGCGATGAACTGCACCTGCACGTCGAGGGTGAGGGTGATGTCTTCGCCGCGCTGTTCGGCGGCGTCGTCGCGTTCGTTGTTGAGAATCTGTTCGGCGGCGTTGCGGGAGACGCGGCTCTTCACGCTGGTGCCGCGGAGTCTGTCGTCGTAGGCGAGCTCCACGCCTTCAAGGCCGTGGCTGTCCACGCCAACGAAGCCGAGAAGCTGTCCGGCAAGGTGACGGTAGGGGTACACGCGTTCAAATTCGCGCGAGAGGCCGATGCCCGGAATGCCTTCCTTCTGAATGGCGGTGGCGGTGGCGTCGTCCACCTTCCGCTCCAGCCAGATGAAGGCCTTGTTCTTGCGGAACACGGAGGCGAGATCGGCTTCGCTCCGGTGCAGAAGCGGAGCGAGGCGCTTCGCCGCATCGTTGATGTCTTCCATGATGCGCGGATTGGCGTACACCGACTGGCAGGCCACGCTGCGGGCGAGCACGCGTCCGTTTCTGTCGAGAATGCTGCCGCGCGCGCCTTCAATGACCTCGGTGTAGGTGTGCTGACGCTCGGCCATGTCGCTGTACACGGGGCCGAGCAGCACCTGCACCTCGAAGGCGCGGAACCACAGCAGCACCCAGCAGACCACGAAGAGGGCGGCGGCGTAGTGAAAACGTTGCCCGAGCAGCCAGTGCCAGCGCGCGCGCAAGCGCGAGAACAGCCCTTTGCCTTGGGAGGCGGAGGGCTGACTCTGGATGATGCGGCGATTGATGCGGCGTTTTCCCGACGACATGCGGGAAGACGAAGAGGAGCTGTTCGGGCGCATTCGCTAGTCTTGGCTGGAAGGTTTGAGGCGGCGGATCTGGCCGGGATCGGCCATGCTCATGCCGAGCTGTTCGGCGGTTTTTCCGAGAACGTAGGGGGAGAGCAGGCTGTCGCGTTCGACTTCCAGCTTGGCCACGTGGGCGCGGGCCGATTCGGTCTGACGCTGCATTTTCTGAATGGTGTAGGCGGTGTCGCTCCTGTCGATGCTCAGCCAGGTGAGGGCGACGCCCATGATCAGGCTGAACAGGATGGAGACAATCAACATGAGGAACCAGCCTCCGGAACCGAGCGTAGCGGTGTGCGAATTCATGACAGCTCCTTCTTGAACGGCGGCAGCTTTTCCACGACGCGGAGTTTGGCGCTGCCGGATCTCGGGTTTATGAGAAGTTCGTCCCTCCCCGGGACGATGGGTTTCTTCGTGAGGAGCGCAACCTCTGCGTGATGACCGCACACGCAGCGCGGCAGATGCGGCGGGCAGAGGCAGTCGGTGCTCCACTGCCGGAACCGCTGCTTCACGATGCGGTCTTCCAGCGAGTGGAAGGTGATGATGGCCAGTCTGCCGCCCACGGAGAGGCGGGGAAGAATGGCGTCGAGGAAACGTTCGAGCTGTCCGAGTTCGTCGTTGACGACCATGCGGATCGCCTGAAAGGTGCGCGTGGCCGGATGATTGCGCGCTTCGGCCCGCCACTTGGCGGGATAGGCGCGCCGCACGATGTCCGCAAGCTGCCCCGTGGTTTCGATGGGCGCTTTCTGCCGCGCCTCCACGATGGCCCGCGCAATGCGCGGCGCCTGCGGATCTTCTCCATAGGTTTCAATAAGGTGCCGCAGGGTGTTCACGTCCGCCATGTTCACCACGGTGCGCGCCGACTGCATCCAGGGCTCTCTTCCCGCAGAGGAAAGACTGCCCATGTCCATGCGCATGTCGAGGGGAGCGTCGTCGTGCAGGGAGAAGCCGCGGTCGGCCACGTCGAGCTGCAGCGAGGACACGCCGATGTCGAGCAGCGCGCCGTCCACGGTGTCCCAGCCGAGGGCGTCGAGGGCGTCGGCAAAGGAGGCGTATTCCAGCGAAAAGAGCCGGCAGTTCTCGCCGTAGGGGGCAAGGCGCTGCGCGGCGCGTTCGAGCGCCTGCGGATCCCTGTCGAGCCCGCAGAGCATGGCCTTGCCTTCGGCGCGTTCCATGAGCGCCGAGGAGTGTCCGGCCAGACCGAGCGTGCCGTCGAGATAGCGGCCGCCCGGGCGAGGCGCAAGCGCGTCGAGCACTTCATTGAGAAGCACGGAGACGTGCCGGGCGTTTTCGGCGGTGACGGCGGGGTGTTGCGGCGTATGACGAATCATGGCGGAGACTGCGGGCTAAAGGGAAAAATCAATGCCGCTTGCGGCGAGTTCCTCGGTAACGCCTTCCAGGTTTTCCGAGGACATGGAGGCGCGCAGGGCGGCGGGGTTCCAGATTTCAAAGCGGTCCACGAGACCGAGAACTGTGGCTTCCCTGTCCAGACCGGCGTAGGCGCGGTGGTCGGGAGAAAGCAGAATGCGGCCGTGGGCGTCGGGGGTGTGCGTTTCCGCGCCGCCTATCACGAGACGGCGGAAGGCGCGCACCTTCGGGGAAGGGTTGGGAATGCGCATGAATTTTTCTTCCAGCTCCACCCAGTCGTTCCACGAAAAGGCCACGAGGCATCCGTCGTAGGTGGTGAGAACGAAGGATGCGCCGGGCGCGGACGAAGAAGCCCCATCGGCTGCCGCGCCGCCCGCTCCCTGAGAAGTGAGGGCGTCGCGGAATTCCGGCGGAAGCGTCAGACGGCCTTTCGGGTCGAGACTGCGCGGGTATCTGCCTCTGAAAACCATGCCTGTTCCACTTTCTGCCACTTTTTCCCACTATTTGCCCATAAAACGGAAACTGTCAAGGCCGAAAGCGGGAAGGAATGTGACAACCTGTGAAAATCATGTGAATAATCGAAAGTGTTACAATTTTTCTGCTTGTCATGGTTCACCGGCGGCCTTTTTTCGGAGGCGGAAAACGGGGGAAAAGGGCAATTGCGGAGCTCGCAAAGAGGGGGGGCGATGCACGGAGCCGGAGGCGCATTTTCGTCTCGATTCGGGGAGAGAGGGCAAGGAGAAAATCGCGCGGCGGATACTCTCGACTTTTTTTAAAAAAAGAGGCAGAATGCCCGCACAGCGACGGGCGCGAGGAGGAAAAGCGGGTTTTTCATCCTCCGCAGGCTGAGTCCGTCATCCGTGCTTCTCTTTTTAAGGAAAGGAATTTTTATGCGTACCAAAATTGTTGCCACCATCGGCCCCGCCAGCTGCGATCGTGAAAAGCTCGCCCAGCTGGCCGACGCGGGCGTTTCCGTATTCCGCCTCAACTTCTCCCACGGCGATCCCGATTTCTTCCGCGGCGTGGTTTCCAACATCCGCGAAATCGAAAAGGAATGCGGCCGTCCGCTGACCATCATGCAGGATCTGCCCGGACCCAAGATCCGCATCGGCATTCTTCCCGAAGGCCGCATCGAACTGCACCGCGGCGACAAGCTCATTCTCGGCCGCGAACGCAAGGAAAAGGAAGAGCTGCCCTTCATTCCCTTCGATCATCCGCGCATTCTTTCCGCCCTTGTTCCCGGCGACACCCTGGTGCTGGCCGACGGCGGCCTGCGCTTCTGCATTGAGGAAAAGGTGGAGGACGAGCGCTTCATCATGGTGGCTCAGGAAGGCGGCGCCATTTCTTCCCGCAAGGGCCTCGCGCTGCCCGGCAAGTCGCTGGCTCTGCCCGCCATCACCGATCAGGACCGCGAAAAGCTGGCCCTCGGCATGGAACTCGGCGTGGACGCCGTGGCCATTTCCTTCGTGCAGACCGTGGAGGACGTGCATCAGATAAAGGCTCTGCTGCATTCCTACGGCCGCGACGACATTCCCGTGGTCGCCAAGCTGGAACGTCAGAACGCCGCCGTGGAGAACCTCGACGCCATCGTGGCCGCGACCGACATCGTCATGGTGGCCCGCGGCGACCTCGGCGTGGAATGCCCCATGCCCGAACTTCCGGCGCTGCAGAAGCACATCATTCACACCTGCAACCGTGCGGGCAAGCCCGTCATCGTGGCCACGCAGATGCTGCTTTCCATGGTGAACACGCCCGTGCCCACCCGCGCGGAAGTGACCGACGTGGCCAACGCCGTGCTTGACGGCGCCGACTGCGTCATGCTCTCCGACGAAACCGCCGCGGGCAGCTATCCCATCGAGGCCGTGCGCTACATGCGCAAGATCACCGACGAGGCGGAAAAGTATCTGCTCGCCACCCGCAGACTCGAACCTCCCAAGGACGAGACCGACACTTCCCGCTTCCTGGCCTACACCGCCTGCCTGCTCGCCAAGACCGAAAACGCCTGCGCCATCGTGGCCCATTCCGTGACCGGCGGCGCGGCCCGCATGCTGGCCGAATGCCGTCCCGGACAGACCATCTACGCGCTGACCTCCAACTCCGTGGTGGAACACGCGCTCAACTTCGTCTGGGGCGTGCAGCCCTACTTCATTCCCGTGAGCGACAGCAGCATTTCTCATCTGCGCCGCGTGCAGAACTTCATTGCCACGAGCAGCAAGTTCCCCATGGGTCAGGACGTGGTCATCACCGCCGGCGAATACGCTCCCGGCGAGCAGAAGCGCCGCACCAACCTGGTGAAGATCTATCACAAGTAGGAACTTCGGGGCCTGCCCCGGGTTCTGCCGGAGGGAAATGTTTCCCTCCGGCGCCTTTCGCGCCGCAGCGCCGGATTGCCGGCCTGCGCGCACACAAAGGACGCGCCCCGCAAGGGGCGTTTTTTTTTGCCCGGCGCTCGGGGCGGAACTGATTTTTTTGATGACCGCGGGACGGATGCCGTAATGTTGCGGTAAGAAAACGAGGGTATGCCGGAAGAAACGGAAAGTGCGGGAGGCAGGTTGCAAGAGGCGGCCCGCCCGGGGCGACGGCTCCGCTGCCCGGGCGCCTGATGGCGTGCCCGGCTCTGCGACAGGCGCCTCGGCGCGACCGTTCGCGCAGCCCGGGAACTGCGGTGCGGCGCATGCGCAGCCTTCCTCCGAAGGGAGGGGCATGTTTGTGGTTGTGACATTCCGTTGTGCTGTGCTACAACAAAAGATGAACAGCCCGCGTGCGGCCTGAAATTGCAGTGCGCAACAGGCCCGTTTCGCTCTGCAGCGCCCGGGCCCGGCCCGCCGCGCGGAACATGCAGCCCGCCGCAGCGGGACTGCTTGCATCATGAAGACGCTCCCGAAAGGGACGAACCCTGCTGAAGGCGGACCCCTATGGAAAAAAAGACTGCTGTCGTTTCGGACAGAACCGTGACGGCTTCGGACATCATGCCGCCGCTTCCCGACGCCTCTGCGCCGGCGCTTTCGGCCGAAGACAGGCTGGTGGTGCTTCTCGCCTCGGCGGCGCAGGAGGGCGGACGCCTCTCGCCGGATGCGTGGCGTCGGGCGTCCGACGCGCTGGAAGAGGTGTTTGCGCCGCAGGCTCAGGCTGACGGCGCGGCCGGAAGCGAGGCGGAACATCGTTTCTTCGTGCTGCAGACGCATTTTCATGCGGCGCTGCTTCAGGATCCGCTGTCGCCGGAGCAGTTTGAGGCGGATCGCCGTCTTTCCGAGGATCTGGCGTCGCTTTCGCCGGACAAGGCCGAAGCCTACGCCGAAGCGGTGCGGGAACTTTCGCCTGCCTACGCCGCCGTGGTGTGCCGCGCGCTTTCGGAAGATGCGGCGGGCCGTCGTCGCGTCATGGAGCGGCTGGGACGCACCGTGCGTCTGCTGCCGGGCGTGGCGGAATGGGAAAGCGTGTTCGGCTCCGAAACGGAAGAGGACACGCGGGGCGTCGTCATGCAGGGCGGGGTGGCGCAGCGTCGGCCGGAGTCCGGCGGGCGGCTGTCTCCGGTGCTGCGGCGTCAGATGGCGGCGCTCTCGTCCATGCTTTCCGGGGCGGGCGCGGTGTGCAGCGACGTGGCGAATACCGCCGCGGATCAGTACGACGTGGCGGCGCGCTACCTGCGCGATTTGCGTCGGCAGCGGCTGTTTTCCCTGTTTTCGCCGTCGTTGCGGGACATGTCGGTGGCGTCCGGCTTTGAGAGGGCGGCGGCCGGGGCGGAATGCCTGGAGCGGGCCGCGCTCGATGTCGGAGACGTGGAGCTTGCCCGCGAGGTCGGCGATTTTCGGCGACTCATGGCGGAGCAGCCCTTCACGCTGGTGGTGGTGGGCGAAGGAAAGCGGGGCAAGAGTTCGCTCGTGAACGCGCTGCTCGGCGGCGAGTATTCTCCGGTGCGCGAATCCGTGCCGGAAACGGCGGCCGTGGCGCGTTTTTCATGGGGCAGACAATTCGGCGGCCGCGTGCGCTTTCTCACGGGCGACGAGTGCGCGCGTCTTGTGGAGTGCTGCCGCGGCGAGGAAGGCCGGGGCGAGCTGTGCGAGCGGCTGGAAGTGCTGAGCCGCAAGCTGCCGCCGAGGGAAGATGAGATTCTGGACTCGCCGGAGCGCCTGCGGGATTTTCTTTCCGCCTCGGAAAAGGGAAGTCTTTTTGCCGCGCGCGTGGAGGCGGAACTGCCTGCCGACATTCTCAAGCACGGCCTCGTGCTGGTGGACACGCCGGGCCTGAACGCCACGGATCCGGTACAGAATTACCTGGCGTTTGAGGAATGCCTTGCCGCGGACTGCCTGCTCTTCGTCATGGACGCGCGCAGGCCGGAATCGTCGTCGGAGCAGGAGCTTTTGCGTCAGCTTGCGCGTTCCGGGCGCGCGGCGGCGGTGATCGGCGTGGTGACCGGCGCGGACAGGCTGAACGAAAAAGAGAGCCGCGGCGAGGCCATGGAAAGGGCGCGTCTTCTCATGAACACGGCGTCCGCCTGCGGCATGCGCGTGCTGGATCTTCTGGAACTGAACGCCCGAGAGGCCATGGAACAGCGCTGTGCCGGACCGCGGCGCAGCGGAGGCGCGGGCTTTCAGAAGCTCTGTGCGCTGGTGGAAAAGGCGGCCTCGGAGAAAAACGCCGGTCGAGAGGAGCACGAGGCCCGCATACGGAGCCGGGGCCGGGAGATCGTCCGTGCCTCGCGCGAGGGCGCGGAACGTTTTCTGTCGCGCGAGCTGGGCCGCCTGCCCGACGCGCGGCACGAGCAGCTTCTCTCCGCGCACGTCGCCCGGCTTGACGAGGTCATGAAGAGCTGTTCGAGTCAGGCGTGGTCCGTGGTGAGCGCGGCATCCGTGGACGTGGAGGCCTGGCGCAAGGAGCAGGAACGCGCGCTCGACAGCTGGCAGGAAACCATTGTGCTGCGCATCATGGACGCGGCGAACAGACACGCCGACTCGCTCGGCTATACCGGCATGTTCCGGGCGAAGAACTGGAAGCGCTTCGACGAGGAGGAAGTGCCGCGGATCGCGCGCGAATCGCTGGAAGAGCTTCTTGCCGGACGCCGCGACGTGCAGAAGGACTGGAACGAAAAACTGCGTCAGTTCGGCGAACGGATGCGGGAAATTTCTGTGCTCTGCCTCGACGCCGTGGCCGTGGACGACGTGGATCTGCAATCCATGGCGGACGTGCCGTTCAGTCGCGAACGCTGGCTGGTGAACGCGAATTCCATCATGAAGAAGGTGGGACTTGTGGCCGTGGGCCTGGCCATCCGGCGAGGCGGAGGTCTGGGGCTGGGCATCGTGCTCGGAAACATGGGCTGGTGGGCCGTGCTGCCCGTGGCCGTGGTGGGAAGCGTGGTGTGGACGCTCATGAAGTTCGGCAACCCTTCGCGCTGCCGCCGCATTTTCATGGAGCGCAAGGAAGAGGTCGTGCGCCGCTGGGTGAAGAGTCAGCGCGCCCGGCTCAACGAGCTGCTTTCCCAGAATCTTGAAGAGCTGACCTCCGCCTACGGCAAGGCCGTGAGCGAAGGTTTCGTGCCCGCACTTGCGGTGCTGGCCGAAGAAAGTTCGGCGCTTTCCGCCTATCTCGGCGTGCTGAGGAAAATCCGTTCCGGCGTGGAATCGCGCGCCCAGGAAACGCTTCGCCTTGCCGCGCAGCTGGAAACGGCGCTGGAATCGCCCGGAAATTAGGGGCCGAATTTCGGCCCTTGCCCGAGCTGTGCTCGAAGCGCGGACGGCGTCAAGAGCCATGACCGCGTCAACCTGTCTGCCGCTTGACGGGGCACGATGACGGGAAGCGGAGGGCGCGGTAAAAGCGGCTCTTCTTTCTGCGGCCCCGGCGGACACCGTGAGGACGCGGGCAGGAGGCAGGCGGCAGCCGCGGCGGAGGCGGCATGTTTTCCCGCGGCGACATGTTGAAGGCCGCCGCGCGGGGCTCGATGGCGGCCCTCCTGCGCTGTGTTGTGTTGTCCTTCGCTTGACGGGCCGCGATGCGCGAAAAACGGAGTTTTTTTCGCGGGGGAAGCGGTTCGGATGCCGCGAAACGTCAGGTTCCGCCAGGGAAAACGCGGAGTTTGACGGGGCGCAGGCGTCGGCGTTCGCACGAAAAAAGAGGCCGCGTCCTGAAAAAAGGACGGGCCTCTGCTGAAATTCATGACGTCTTGCGCCCTTGGCGCGTTTCGCGGGAGCCTCGCGGGAGTCGGAAGCTTGCGGCGTGCAGCGCAGGCGGAAGCGGAGGTTTCGTGCGGGCAGGCGCTGCCCGTGCCGCTGAAACCGTTTTCCGGCAGGGCTGCAAACGCGGAGCGCAGCGGAAATGCTGCCGTGTTTCTCCGGCTGCGTTACTTTTTCGGCGCGCTTTCGCGGGACTGGGCTTTTTCCTTCACCCAGTGATAGCCTTCAATGGTTTTGTCTCTGGTCCACTCGTAGCCGGAAATGACGTCTTCCTTCACTTCGCGGCCCAGCTCACGGGCCTTGACGGCGGTGTCATTGGTGGTCTGGCTGGTGGTCGTGCTGGAAACTTCCCGCCCCTGGGCATCGTAGGAGACGACGCTGCTGGTGGTGCTGGTGCTGCACGAAGCGAGCAGCAGGGCGAGACACGAAAGAAGAGCGGCATGTTTCATGAGATCCTCGCAAGGCGCGGGCGGCGCGTGATCCGGGCGGCCCGCGGAAGGCTGAAGGAAGGGCCGGAGCCCGGAAAGGCCGGGGAAAAGCCCCCGGC
>NZ_DBMAHT010000068.1:0-10400 GCF_057866825.1 Mailhella sp. | reverse complement strand
TGCAGGAAGAGGCGGGCAGTGCGATGGGGGGAAAGCCTCCGGCAAAGGGACAGATGGGCGTGACGAGCTGGGCGTTCATGGAGGGAATGGTGAGCGGGCCGCCGGCGGAAGCCGTGTAGGCGGTGGAGCCGAGCGGCGTGGACACGATGACGCCGTCGCAGCGCAGCGTGCTGAAGTGAACGCCGTCGATGTTCAGGCTGAGGGAAACCGCGCGGGCGACCACGCCGTGCGCGGTGACCACGTCGTTGATGGCCACGCCCTCGCTGAGAAGATCCAGCATGTCTCCCTTCCGCCGCAGGATGCGCCAGTGCAGGGTGAGGTGTCGTTCCAGTTCCCATCGGCCCTGCAGCATGTCGCTCAGAGGCTCTTCCCAGCCCTCGGCGGGAAGAGAGGCCAGAAAGCCCACCCTGCCGAAGTTCATGCCGGCAAGAGGCGTGCGGATGCCGGCCAGACGGCGGGCTACGCCTATCATGGTGCCGTCGCCGCCGAGCACGAGAACGGCGTCGCTGGCGGCGGCTTCGGCCCGCATGGTCATGGCGTCGGCGCCGGCGGAAAGCAGCACGCCTTCCACCTGACGGGCGCGCAGCCAGGGGAGCAGCTCCCGCCCGGCGTTTTCCGGCTGAGGGTTGTCCTTATGAAGAATGAGAAGACGGGAGATGGGCTGCATGAAATATCCTTGCATTGCCTGCAACGGCGGGGGAATGGCCGCCCGGGTCGGCGCGAGAAGAGGTCTTGCGCCGTAATGGCGGACCGGACAAAGGCTCTTGTACTCTAAAGAACAAACTCGCGCAATGGAAAATTGAAACGACGGCCGGATGTCGGCTACGGCCCCGCCGAGGTGGAGGCCGGAAGGCTGCGGCTTTCGGCAAGTGTGCGGAGAAATTTTCGGAAAAGGTGTATTTGCCCCTTGCCGAAGCCCCGGGGGACGTTATTTCTCTTCTGCGGGGAAGGTACGCTCGTGCGCTCTTCGCGGACGGGGCCCGGCCATTGTCAGTGTCGGCGCTTTGGAGTATGGTTCCTTCTCAGAAAGTCGCGGCGAGAGCCGCTCACGTCAAGCGCTTATGGAGCATCATGAAAACAGCTCTTGAAATCATCCACGAACATGCGGAAGAGGGCGCGAAGCTGCGTCGCCGCTTCCTTGCCGACGCCGCTCCCGTGCTCGACGCCGCTTCCCGCCGCATGGCGCGCAGTCTTGCCGACGGCGGCAAGATTCTTGTCTGCGGCAACGGAGGCAGCGCGGCCGACGCCCAGCACATGACCGGAGAACTTCTGGGTCGTTTTCTCATGGAACGCCCCTCGCTTCCCGCCGTGGCGCTCACGGTGGACACATCCACGCTGACCGCCGTGGGCAACGACTACGGGTATGAAGAAGTATTTTCCCGCCAGGTGTCCGGCCTCGGCCGTCCCGGCGACGTGCTGGTGGCCTTTTCCACGTCGGGCGGGAGCGCCAACGTCGTCAAGGCCATCGAAGCCGCCCGCGCCGCGGGCATGACGGTGGTGGGACTCACCGGCAAGGGCGGGGGCAGAATGGCCGCCATGTGCGACTATCTGCTCGACGTGCCCCATTCGCACACTCCGCTGATCCAGGAAATGCACGAAGCGTGCATGCACCTTCTGTGTCAGCTTATCGATCATTATCTCTTCGAGAATGTTCAGGCCCTCAGCGAGGGCCCGAAAGGAGCCTGATTCCATGCCTATTTACGAATATCGCTGCAAAGCCTGCAATCATACCTTTGAGGATCTCGTTTTCGGCGACGAAAAGCCTTCCTGCCCCAAGTGCCATTCCACGGACACGGAAAAGATGATTTCCCGCTGCTCCTGCCGTCTGGCCGACGGAACTCCCGATTCCTTCGACCTGCCTTCGGCTCCGGCGTCCGGCGGCGGATGCGCCGGATGCTCCGGCGGCAACTGCGCAAGCTGCGGTCACTAGTCTGCGGGAACATAGCCTGTTTTCCTGCGGCGACGCAGCGTTTTTCTGAATGCCTCATGGACGCGACGCGGGTGCATCGCGTCCATGATTTTGTCTTTGTTCGGAACGGTTCCGCAGCCGTAAGGCGCCGCGCCGGACGCGTCGGAAACGTCTGCGTCGGCGGGCGTCAGTGAAGCCGTTTTTCGCGGCGGCTTTTGCGGCGCGCTTTCGCATCGGCGCGAAGGATTCGCAACGCGCGTCGGCTGCGTCCCATGAAGAGCGTTTTTTCGGAAGGCAGGCAAGATTCGAGCTGCCGGGCAAGCCGGCGTCATTCATTCTGCCGTTTCCCCGCGGGGGCCGCGCCCCCGGCGCGACGGAAGACCCGACGGCGTCCTGGTAAAAACAGAGGCGCGTCGGTTCCGGCAACTCTGGAGTTTTTATGAAAAAAATCATCATTGCCACGCGCGGCAGCAAGCTGGCGCTCTGGCAGGCGGAACACGTCAAGGGACGCCTCACGGCTCAGTATCCCGATCTGGAAGTCGAACTGCTCGTGCTCAAGACCAAGGGCGACGTCATTCTCGACGTGCCTCTCGCCAAGGTGGGCGGCAAGGGCCTGTTCGTGAAGGAAATAGAGGAGGCTCTGCTTTCCGGCGCGGCGGACATCGCCGTGCACAGCATGAAGGACGTGCCCATGGTGCTGCCTGAGGGGCTGATTCTGGGCGCGGTTCCGGAACGGGAAGTGTGCAACGATCTCTTCCTTTCCGAGCGCTATGCGGAACTTGCCGAACTTCCTGCGGGGGCCGTGCTCGGCACAAGCTCCCTGCGCAGACAGGCGCAGGTTCTGGCGCTGCGGCCCGACATTAGCGTGGCCATGCTGCGCGGCAACGTGGAAACGCGTCTGCGCAAGATGAAGGAAGGCCAGTACGACGCCATCATTCTCGCCCGTGCGGGCGTCAAGCGTCTGGGACTTTCCGCCACCTTCCAGCAGGATCTCACGCCGCCGGACATGCTGCCCGCCGTGGGACAGGGCGCGCTCGGTGTGGAAATGCGCGAAGACAGGGCCGATCTGCGCGAGCTTCTTTCCTTCCTTGAGCATGAGCCCACGCGCCTGTGCGTTTCTGCGGAGCGCGCGTTCCTGCGTCGCCTGGACGGCGGCTGTCAGGTGCCCATTGCGGCCTACGCCGTGCTGAACGGCGGGGAGCTGGAACTTTCCGCGCTGGTGGCCGGCGTGGACGGCAAAACGGTGATACGCGGATTCAGACGCGCCGAGGTCTCGCCGGAACAGGCGGAGCTCATGGGCTGCGCGCTGGCTGAGGAACTGCTTTCCAAAGGCGCAGATCGCATTCTGGCTGAACTTTACAACGGAGAAGACGGGGAAAAGGCATGAGTCCTGCGCTTCGCACCATAGCGCCGCTGTCTGCGGACAAGCTGCGCCCCAGCTGGCCCGCGGAGCGCGTTCCGTGGGAGGACAGCCGCGCCATTCCCCGGGGCGGACGCCGTCGCCCGGCGCAGCCCAGGGCGCTGGCCGCGCTGGAACTTGCGGTGCATATCCGCAATTCCGGGTACAACGTGTACCTTTCCGGCTCGCCCGATCTGGGGCGCACCTACATGCTGTGCGATTTTCTCGAACCGCTCGCCCGCCGGGAAGCCACGCCGCCGGACGTTATTTACGTCAACAACTTCAAGGATGAAGATCGGCCCGTTCTCATTCAGCTTCCGGCAGGACAGGGCAGCCAGATGCGCGATGCGCTGGCCGACGCGCTTCGTCAGCTTCGCGAGGAGCTGCCCGCGCGGCTCGATTCCGACGTGTTTCTGCGCAAGCGCCGCGCCGGACGCGAACAGTTCCGCGAAGAGCGCTCGAACATGGTCAGGGAACTTGAGCGCATGGCCGAAGAAAAGGGCTTTGCGCTCGAAGCCGAAGAGCAGGGAGCGCTGTCGCTGTTTCCCATGAAGGAAGGCAAGCGCCTGAGCGACGAGGAAGTGTCGCTTCTGGACGCGCTGGAGCGCCGGGAGTTCAAGAAAAGAGCGGATCAGCTGCTGCAGAGCATGGCTCCCTTTGTCCGCAAGATGGGCGAGCTTGAAAAGAGCTTTCAGAAAAAGGAGCGTCAGCTTGAACGTGAGGCGGCGGAATATCTCTTGAACCGTCTGGTCTCGCCGGTGGCGGACAAGGCCTGCCGCCTGTCCGGCTGCGAGGAGAAGACCGACGCGCTGCGCACGTTCTTTGACGATCTTCGGGCCGACGTGCTGGATCATCTGGAGCTTTTTCTGCCCAAGGACGGGCCGTCCCTGCCGGGGCACGGCGAAAGCGCCGCGCCGCAGGAGCCGGATCTGTACCGCTACAGCGTCAACGTGCTGGTGGACAACGGCGATATGCGCGGCGCGCCCGTGGTGGTGGAGGATCATCCCACCTACGGCAACCTGCTGGGCTGCGTGGAAAGGGAATCGGAAATGGGCGCGCTCGTCACGGACTTCACGCTCATCAAGGCCGGTTCGCTGCACCGCGCCAACGGCGGCTATCTGGTGCTGCACGCCAACGATCTTCTGGCCAACGGCCCCGCCTGGGAGGGCCTCATGCGCGCGCTGCGCTCCGGCGTGGCCCGCATTGAAGACCCGGACTTCAACGACACCTCCCGCGTGAAGGGCATAGAGCCGGAACCCATGCCCCTGAATCTGAAAGTGGTGCTCGTGGGCGAAGAGGATCTGTACGAAATGCTGCTGGAGCGCGACGAGCGTTTTGCCAAGCAGTTCAAGATCAAGGCGCAGATGGCTTCGGAAACCGAGCGCACGGCTCCGTCCGTGCGGTCTTGGCTCTGCCAGCTCGCCCGCATCATGGACGAGGCCGATCTCTTGCCTTTCGACCGCGAAGCGCTGGCCGGTCTGGTGGATCACGGCTCGGAGCTGTGTGAGGATCACCGGAAGCTGACGCTGCGTTTTCCGCTCATGCGCGAAACGCTCATCGAGGCGTCGGCCACGGCCGCCATGGCGGGCAAGTCCGTGGTGGACAAAGCCAGTCTGAACGCGGCGCTGAAAGCGCGTCGGCATCGTTCCGATCTTGTCGAGGAACTCTTCATGGAGGAATACGACCGCGACGTCATCAAGCTGCGCACATCGGGTTCCGAAGTCGGCTGCGTCAACGGTCTGGCCGTGACTACGAGCGGCGACTACGAGTTCGGCCTGCCGCATCAGATTTCCTGCACCGTGGGCGTGGGGCACGGCGGCATCATTGATCTTGAGCGCGAGGCGGAGCTCGGCGGCCCCATCCACACCAAGGCCATGATGATTCTGAAAAGCTATCTGGCTTCGCAGTTTGCGCACAACAAGCCGCTGGTGCTTTCCGGCAGCCTCTGCTTCGAGCAGAGCTACAGCGGCATTGAAGGCGATTCCGCGTCCGGCGCGGAACTCGCGGCGCTGCTTTCCGCCCTGTCGGAAGTGCCCATCCGCCTGTCTCTGGCCTTTACCGGCGCGGTAAGCCAGTCCGGGCAGATCATGGCCGTGGGCGGCGTCACCCGCAAGATCGAGGGCTTCTTCGAATTGTGTTCCCGCCGCGGACTCACGGGCGAGCAGGGCGTCATCATTCCGCGCGACAACGTGGAACATCTCATGCTGGACGACAAGGTCGTCGAAGCCGTGCGCGAGGGGCGTTTTGCCATCTATCCCGTGACGCACATTTCGGAAGCCATGGAACTGCTTACCGGCATGCCGGTGGGGCGTCGCCGCAAGGACGGCACCTTTGCCCGGGACACGCTGTTTTACAAGGTTGACGAACGGCTGAGCGAATTCGGCTGGCTGGCCGAGCACAGCTTCAAGACCAGAAAGCGCAGAACGCGGGCCTGACGGCGCTTTTTTTGCGCAGCGCGGCGTTTCGGGCGCATGGCGTTTCGGGATGAGCGCAAAAGTTTGAAAAAGGCGTCCGCCTGTTTTTCCGAGGGGAGAAACGGACGGACGCCTTTTTTCGTGCGCGCGGCGAGGCGCCGCGGAAGAATCAGTTTGCTTTCGGTTCGCGGAGGAAGCAGGCGCACACCGCGCCGATGACGGCCAGGGGCGTGAGCAGATGCATGGCGGGGGCCAGACCGCCCCAGAGGTCGGCGACCCAGCCCAGCACGGGGGCGAACATGCCGCCCACGCTGACGGCCACCCCGAGGGTGATGCCCGAAGCGAAGCCCATGTTTTTGGAGAGATAGCGCTGACCGAGCACGACCATGGAGCTGAACGGCGCGAACAGGGCGATGGCGAGCGGAGCCAGCAGAACGCCGGCCAGCCACGGGCTGGTCACCAGCGGAAACACGGCGAGAATGGGCAGGGAGAGGAAGGAGGCCCAGCGTATGACGCGGCGGAAGCCCCAGCGGTCGGCGGCAGCGCCGCCGGAAAGATTGCTGGCCACCCCGAAGATGGAGAACAGCACGAGCATGAGGTTGCCGGTGGACACGGAAGAGTGGAACACGCCCTGCCAGTAGAGCGGCAGGTAGGTGGTGAAGGCCACGGTGAGGCCCATGCGGGTGAGCAGGCAGCCGGAAAGAATACCGAAGGAGCCCCATTCATTGGCGGCGGAGCTGGAGTTTTGCGCGGCCTTGGGCGTTCTGGCCGCCATGTCCCAGGCGGAAACGCGCCAGAGCAGCACCGACGCCATGACGACGCCGAGCAGACAGAAGGCGGCGGTGCCGTGCAGTCCGAAGCCGCCCAGGGTCATGCCGCCGAGCGGAACGCCGCCGACCGCGAGCATGACGATGACCGGCCCCATGAGCATGCCGCCGTTGCCGCCCACGGAAAAGATGCTGAGCCCTACGCCCTTGTGATCGCCGGACACGATGTTGGCGTAGCGGGCCGCCTCGGGATGAAAGACCGCCGCACCTATGCCGCCGAGCACCAGAGAGACGAACATGGCGTATTCGTTGGAGAGAAAGCCTGTGGCGCCGATGCCCAGGCTCGCCATGAGAATGCCGAGCGGAATGAACCAGCCGCGGGCTATTTTGTCGGCGAGCAGGCCGAGGCCCGGCTGCACCAGCGAGGCCACGGCGGAATAGGCGAAGGCGAGGAAGCCGCAGGTCTGGTAGTCGAAGCCGTGAGCGGCCGCAAGATAGGGCAGCAGGGCGGGCAGCGCGTGGGAATTGAGGTCGCAGGAAAGATGGCCCAGGGAAAGAAGAAGGATTTTTCTGTAGTTCATGGCAAAAGACGAAGGTCGGAGTGAACATGCCGGACGGCATGAGTGCGGGCTGTCATGCTAGTCCAGTGCGGGACGCGTGGCAAGACGCCGCATGCATCCTTCGCCGCGGCCTGAGAACAGGCGTTTCGAGGGCCGATCTTCGATTTGTGCCGTCGCGCCCTTCCGTCGCCGTCTCAAAAGCAGGCCGGAAGGGCGCGTTCTGACGAATGCGGGCAATTATTTCAGATGCATGAATTTGGCGGCGTTGTTGTAAAACACGTCTTCCAGCGCGCTGGCGGGCAGACCGCAGGAATGGACGCGCTGAATTTCCGCGCTCGGGTGATGGAAGGGCGAATCGATGCCGAACATGACCCTTTCCGACCCCACGGTTTCATAGGCGTTCCTGATCTGGCATCCCATGGGCATGCCGGACACTTCGAGGAAGAGGTTGTCGTATTTTTTCGCCATGTTGATGCTGCCTTCGATGTACACGCCGTGACCGTGGCCCATGTGTATCATCACCGTGGGCACTTCGGGGTGACGTTCGGCGAGCAGACCGATCTGCCAGGGCAGGGAATAGGGCGGGTGTCCGCAATGGATGAATACCGGCTTGTGGTACGCCTGCGCGATGTCCATGATGGGATCGACCATGGGAGAGTCGGCGGTGAAGGCATCGAAGAGAGGCTGCATCTTGACGCCGGCGAAGCCCTCGTCGCGCAGATAATGTTCAAGCATGTCGTAGGCCTGCTGGCCGAGGTTGGCATTGACCCAGCAAAGAGGAATGACGCGCTCCGGCATGGCGTGCCAGGCGGCGTTCACTTCTTCGTTGAGGTGCGCTCCCGCAGGGCACAGGATGGTTTTTTCAATGTTGTACTCGTCCATCTGACGGGCGAGAAGTTCCGTGTTGAAGTTGACGTTGAAGGGACTGCCGAAAAAACCGATATGGGAATGGGCGTCGATTTTTTTGAAGAAGTCGAAATCATACCGAACGTTGTCCATGACGATGCTCCTTTTGGTTCTGTTGCCCGGACATGGCGACAGAAAGCTGACGGGGCCGAAGCGGCCCCATGCGGGAAGGCTTCTTCTTTTTTTTTGAAAAAGGCAAGCGTTTTCTGACTGTTACAGATGGCACGGCGTTTTTCGTAAAGCGAAAAGAAAGGCCCCTGTCCGCAGAACGGACAGGGGCCGCAGAGTATGCGTCCTTGAGTGGTGAAGGGTGTTTTTCGCCTGCTCTCGAGCGGTGCGCCCTTTCCGATGAGCCTTGCGCCGTCAGCGTGAGCGTCAGATTGCCTCAGGCACAGTCGCGGGAAAAGTTTGTCGGCGCGGGCTCAACGGCCGGATTCGACCGAGGCGCTCAAGGGTTACTTCTTGAAAAGGTTGAGGCCGTCCTTCAACAGATTCTTTGCCTTGTCGCCGGCCTTTTCTCCGCCTTTCAGCAGATCGGATCCCACGATTTCTCCGTCCTTCAGCAGCGTGGAGCCGATATTCTTCGTCTGTGCGGCGGTGACTTCGGCCAGCGTGCGGGAAACTTCCTCTGCCACGATGAGGGCGGTGCGGGCAAAGCTCGCGCCGGATTCCTTCCGGCCGATGTCGGTGAGGCGGATTTCCGGCAGCGGCACCTGCACGGAGAGCTTGAGCATCGGAACGCTGAGCGTGGCCCTGGCGTTGCGGATGATGAGCTCGTCGATGATGACTTTCTTCTTGGAATTTTCGTCGTCTTTCTTTGCTTCGTTTTTCTTTGTCTCGCTGCCGGAAGAGGCCGCGCCTTCGTCGTGGCTGTCGGCGTAGTCCCGAATGTTTTTCAGAATCACGTCGAAGTTGCTGGTTTTCCTGCCGAGTTCATACACGAGTTCGGGGTTGTCCACGGCGATTTTTCGGATGATGATCACATCCTTGAACACCGTGGAGGTGTCGAGATCGACGGCGACGGATCCCACCGTGGCCGCATGGCCGCTGAAGCCGGCCGGATTGCCCACGGAAAAGCCGCGGAACACGCCGTTGCCAGAGAAGAGCGAGATGTCCGCCTTGTCCAGATGCACGGATGTTCCGGTGATTTTGGGGCCTTCGGTGTTGACGGCCTTTTCCACAATGGAATTGAGGGAGAAGAACAGAATAGTGATGCCTGCGGCCAGCAGGACGATCAGAGCCGCCAGAGCGATAAGCCATTTTTTCATGGACAGCCTCCGAAGAAAAGAGGGTTACAAAAGCGCGGCGAGTTTTCTGAAAAGAAGTGTAGAGGAAAGAGGGAAAGAAATCCAGAATCGGGCTGCGTATATTCGGAAAAAAATAAAGGAGAACGCCGCGTTGCGCTTCTGTTTCATCTGCGTAAAAGGCGTGGAAATTTTGTAACTGCCGGTGATTTTGTCAGAAAAATCTGTGGGAAGGAGAGAGTAAAGCGCCTTGACGGAGGGGCGACGGAAGGTGCTCGGAGAAAAGCGGAAGTGTCCGGCCGGACTTTGGCGAGGCGCTTGCGGCGAAGGAGCACGCAGGCGCTCGGAAGACAACGGGCGGATCAGAAACGCTGCGGAGCGCACTGGAGCAGAGAGACGTCCTCCCCGCGTGTTCCTTACGACCGCGCTTTCGGAATGAGCAGCCAGGCGAGGAGTTTTTGTTCCAGCTCCGCCCAGTGAGTTTTGTAGGCCATGGCGGGGTGATCGCTCATGCCCATGTCGTAACGGACGGCGTTTTCCTCACACAGCCAGGTGAGCTGTTCCATCTGCAAAAGGTCGCCTATGGAAAGCGTTTTATAATCGGCGTCGTAGCTGAACTGCTGCCCGCGGTAGAAGCGTCCGGCCATGCCGCCGAAAATGAAGCCTATGTCCTTGCCTTCCTGCGCGGCGAACATCACACGGCTGCCGCGGTACAGGGAAAGTCGCCGCATCATCACCCGGTAGAATTCCAGCGAGGGCGGTTCCGTCATGCCGCAGTGCTCCCTGCCTTTCCAGCTTCGTTCCTCAACGGCGACCATGCGCGCGTAGGCGTCGTCGGCTTCCTGAATCGTGGCGGGCACGACGCGTTCAAAGGTCACGCCGTTTTCCGCAGCCTTGCGGCGCGCCTTTTTCATTTTGGCGCGGAAATTGCCTGAGCGCCGGGAAAGATAGCCGTCCATGCCGCCGTCAAGCGAGGCGCTGCGCTGCAGCGTGGCGGGCTGGGGCAGCACATGAAAGATGTCGGCCGTGCGGCGGGAGAGGCGGGGAAAAAGGTCGTTGCCTTCTTCCAGACCGCTGAGGAGCAGGCAGGGGAGCGCGCCGTGATAGAAGTCGGCCAGCGCGGGAAGCATCCGCACGAGAAGGTCGTCGGCATTCGGGCCCAGCAGAGGGCTTGCGGAAATCCAGTGCGCTTCCACGGGCG
>NZ_DBMAHT010000067.1:0-10607 GCF_057866825.1 Mailhella sp. | reverse complement strand
CCGTTTACGCAAGACACGCTGTACGGTCTGCATTGCTTGCACGACGGCGGCTGCGTTTAACGCCGGAAGTGGATTCCGGCTACTTGCCTGCCGTCGGCCGGGCTCCTGATGTCGCCCGGGGCCCCACAGCGTTGAAAGACGGCCTTTCGTCATCCACTCCTCCCTTCGCCCACAGCTTCGGGCATAATCTTCCCGTTCACCCTGTCCTGCCGCTCCGGCGAAGCCGGAAGGCAGAAACAGGGGGGTGCGGGGGGAATTATTTCCCCCGCATGCCTTTCCTGCCTTTTCTGCCTTTCTATCTTTTTTCGGACTGGGAGAGGAAGAGGCCGGCGAGGGTGAGGATGGTGCCGAGGGCAGAGAGCCAGGTCAGGGATTCGTTGAGGACGACGACGGAGACGGCGACGGTGATGACGGGGACGAGGTAGATATAGAGGCTGGCGCGGACGGTGCCTAGGGCGCGGACGGCCATGTTCCAGGTTGTGAAGCAGAGGGCGGAGGCGACGAGGCCGAGGAAGAGCATATTGCCGAGATTGACGGGGCGAAGGAGTCTGGCGAAGTTGCAGTCGAAGCCGAAGAGGGGCATGCAGGGGATCATGAACAGCAGGCCCCATCCGAAGGTAGCGCGGGTGATCTGGATGGACGAGACGCCCCACGTGCCCATGATGCTGGTGAGACAGGCGTAGAAGGCCCAGACCAGTCCGGCAGAGACGGCGAGCAGGTCGCCGACCGGATTCAGGGAAAGCTGCGCGCCGTTGAAGCTGATAAGGCAAATGCCCGTCATGGCGACAAAGAAGCCGAGGTAGAAGAAAAGCCCCAGGCGCTCGCCGCTGCGGAACACGAAGCGCCCCACAAGTCCGGTGAAGAGCGGCGCGGCCGTGAGAATGACCGCCACGTTGGACGCCATGGTGTGATCAAGCGCGATGTTTTCCAGCAGGTAATAGAGGCATGTGCCCGTGAGTCCGGCGGCGGCCGTAACGGCGTGACGGCGCGGCGTCATGTGCGGCAGGCGCCCGGGAGCAACGAGGTACAGGGCGCAAAAGGCCATGGCAAAGCGCAGAAACAGGATTTCCACGGCCTGAAAATCCCTGAGCAACACCTTGGTACACACAAACGTGACGCCCCAGACGACAACGGTAAAAAGCGCCGCGGCATGACCGACGGCTGTGCTGGACATGTTCATACACCGGCTCGGGAAGGCCCGTTTGCGGAAAAAAGCTCCCGACAGCGTCCGGGGGCGACGCCCGTAAACAGGGTAAAACTGTTCGCAAGATGACTCGATCGCAAAAGCCCGGCAGCAACGCCGCCTCGGCGAGAGACCGCGTTCCGGCATTTTTTCCACGCGCCGCGCTTCGAGGCAGCGGCCCGGCGTAACGCCACGTGCCGCGAAAACGCCCGCAGCAGCATGGAAAAATCCACCCGGGGGGCGGCACGGATTGCCGAGACGCCTCCGCCAGGCGCGGGGTTCCGCTTGCAGGCGCAGGCGGGAGCACGACACGGGCCGGAGCCCGGCGCTGTCCGGCGTCGGCACAGGAGAGGCAGGGGCGATCGAGAAGTCGTCAGGCGGAAGAGCAAATTCTCTGCGCATCCGCCGTGTTGCAGCGTACACGGCGCACAGCAGCGTGGCAAGCCCGGAATCGCGCACAACGCGCTTCTTTCGGGCGCGGAAGGAAAAAACGGCAAGACGGGCGGTTCCCGCGTCAGGGCTGCGGCCTCCCCAAGCTCAGGGGAAGCAGAGACGCCCCCCGGACGATGCCGGAAACAAGCGACGCGAACCGACCCGGGATGAGCACAACCGTCGCCGCAGGAACGGAAAAGTCGCCGGGCACAAACGACGCCGTGAGAGAAACAACCGTCGACGCAACGGACAACACAGCCGGGACCGGACACCCGCCCCGGGCCGCGCATCCGGCCATGCGCCGCAGGAGGCGGCCCGCGCTTTTGCTCAAACAAACACGACGCGCCCCGCGCTTTCGTTCCCCAGAAACGGGACACGCCCCGTGCCCGGCACAAAAAAAGGCGTTCCGCAAAACCGAAGTTCTGCAGAACGCCTGACCGTCACGGCTCAGGGCTTGCCCGGAGCCTCAATCGCACCTTCTCCTACCGGATGAAGTTGGTGCGGATGACGGGTTCTTTCTCCGGCAGCGGCACGCCGGCAGCCTTGCCCGCTTCAAAGCAGCGGAGCATCCACGCCATGTTTCTGGCAAGCTGACGCATGGTCTGAAGGCCTTCCGCGTCCTGACGAACTTCGTCGGGCGTGTTGCCATGCACCTGGTTCCAGTAAATAGACGTGACCACCGGCATGTTGTTCATGCCGAAATATTTGTTGATCTGCTCAAACGCCGCAGACGCGCCGCCTCTGCGGCAGCTCACCACGGCCGCGCCGGGCTTGTTCGCAAACAGCGACGAGCCGCTGAAGAACAGTCTGTCGAGAAAACTTTCCAGCTGGCCGGACGCCGACGCATAGTACACCGGCGAACCGAATACGAATCCGTCAAACTCGGGAACCAGCGCCAGCGCTTCGTTCACCTTGTCGTCGCGGAAGCAGCGGCCGGTCTTGCGGCACGCGCCGCAGCCGATGCAGCCGGCAATGGGCTGCGTGCCGAGCTGAAAAATCTGCGAGCCGATGCCCTGCTTTTCCAGTTCGGCGGCAATCTCAGAGAGCGCCGTAAACGTGCAACCTTTGGCATGCGGACTGCCGTTCACAAGAAGTACCTGCATAGTATTTCTCCTGTTCCATTAGCTACAATGACTCATCCATCGCCCCCGCCTTCCGAAGCACACGCCGCGCCCAAAAAGCGCCGCGCTTCTCACGCAGGAACGCCTTTTGCAGCACATCCGGCCCCGCAGGGCTGTCCGCGCCGCAATCCGCGCCGCAAAACGCCATTCAGCGGAAACGACTCCCCTTCGTCCAACACAAAAACGGAGCTGCCCGAAGGCATCTCCGTTTCCGCAACGTTTTTCAAAAGGAATCCTATCGGGCAACGATAACGCGGGCCGGACGCAGCAGATGATCGTTCAAGCGATATCCCTTCTGCATCACGCGGACAATGCATCCCGAATCCACGCCCTCGGCCTCTTCCTGACCCACGGCTTCGTGATTGTTGGGATCAAAGGCCTCGCCCGCCGTGCCCACAGGCACCAGTCCGTGCTTCTTCAGCGCGTCGAGCAGCATGGTGCGCGTCATTTCCACGCCCACCATCATGTTCCGGCTCTCTTCCGACTGTCCGCCGTACTGCAGCGCAAGATCCAGATTATCCAGCGTGGGCAGCAGATCCGCCAGCACCTTTTCGGCCGCGTAGCGCGCCTGCTCTTCCTTCTCGCGCTGAACACGCTTCTTGAAGTTGTCCATTTCGGCCAGCGCGCGCAGCTTCACGGCGTTGGCCTCGGCGGCCACATTGCAGGCGGCGCAGAGTCTGGCACGGCACTCTTCAAGCTGTTCGTCTTCCGACTTTTCCTGAACGGGCGCTTCCTCGGTCTGCGGCTGTTCCCCGGCTTCGAGTTCCGGCTCCTCGTTCAGAGCTTCCTTGTTTTCAAATTCCTGACTCATCAAAAGACCTCCAATCGTGGTACCCGAAAAGGTAGGAACGATATGCCCCTCTGTCAAGGACTCCGACGTGAACGACCTCGTCCTTCGCGCACCACCCGATACACGCCCGTGGCCATGGCGTCGAGCGCCAGAAGCGGATTCACCTGCACAATGAGCGCATCCTGACACTCCACAAAAATATCCGACAATTCCAGCAGACTTTCTTCCGGCAGCGGACGGAACAACGCCGCCAGCGCCCCGGATTCGCGCCCCGCAAGGCAGTCCGCCAGCGCCTTCTGCCCCACAAGAGCCACCTGCTGCGCCGTGGCCGCATCCAGCCCGTTGCGCGACTGCGACAAATCAAACCAGCCGCGCCCCTCCGTCGCAAACTGCGTGAGCGCCTTTTCCCACACCCGCATGGCCTCCGGCAACGCGCGTCCGGTTTCCGGCCAGGGCAGCGTAATCACCCATCCGCGCGACACAAGCGTGGGCAAAAGCCGCTCACGCTGCGGCGCCGTGAACACAAAACACGTGTCGGGCGAAGGATCTTCCAGCACCTTGAGCAGCGAATTGGCCGCTTCCACGCCCAGCGACTGCGCTTCCGCCAGCACGATGACACGCCGCCGCGCAAAATGCGGCTTCTCGCCCATCACCGGGCGCAGTCCCCGCACATCGTCTATCTTGATGGATCCGACACGGCCGTCGAGCAGAAAAAGATCGGGATGCATCCGCGCCCCGATGCTCAGGCACGAATGACAGCGCAGACAGGGCTCGTCGCCCTGCTCCTCGCAGTTCAGCAGCGCCGCCCACCACAGGGCCAGCGCCACCCGCGACGACGCATCGCCGCCTTCCAGGTGCAGAAGCTGCGGCGGCTCCTCGCGCATGGCCTGCAAAAAGCCGCGCTGTCTGGCCAGTTCCGGCCCCAGCGCACCGGAAAACGCGGCGCGCGCCTCGTCCACGCCGGGGAGCACATCCTCGGGCGCAACGCGGCGCGCAGCCGTCTTACCTTCTTTTTTTCCCGCCGCCATATCAGTGACGGAAGGTCTGATTCCTGTCGGGCCCCACGGAAATGTAGCCCACCTTCACGCCCAGCACTTCCTCGATGCGCTCAATGTAGCGACGGCAGTTGCGGGGCAGGGAATCCCAGTCCGTGCAGCCGGAAAGATCCTCGTCCCAGCCGGGCAGCACTTCAAACACCGGCTTCACGTTGTCGAGGCCGCGCGGGGTCTGCGGCGGATACTGCATTACCTTGCCCTCGTACTCGTAGGCCACGCAGAACTTGATTTCCTTCAGGCCGGAAAGCACGTCCACCTTGGTAAGCGCAATGCTCGTGGGATCGCAAAGACGCACCATTTCCCGCAGCACCACCAGATCAAGCCAGCCGCAGCGGCGCGGACGTCCGGTAGTCGCCCCGTATTCGCCGCCCTGACGACGCAGAAATTCGCCCATGTCGTCGAAAAGTTCCGTGGGGAAAGGTCCGGAACCCACGCGGGTGGTGTAGGCCTTCACGATGGCGATGCGCTGATCGATCATGCCAGCATGCACGCCCGAACCGATGGAGGCGTTGTCGCACACCACGTTGGAGGAGGTCACAAAGGGATAGGTGCCGTGGTCGATGTCGAGCATGACGCCCTGCGCGCCTTCAAACATGATGCTCTTGCCGGCGGCGTCGGCATCGATGATGAGGCTCGACACGTCGGCCAGATAGGGCACAATGCGCGGCGCAATGGCCATGAGATCGTTGAACACGGTTTCGGGATCCAGCGCGGGCAGGCCGTAGAGCTGCGTGAAGAGCACGTTCTTTTCCTTGAGGGCGTGCTCAATCTTGTCGCGCAGCACTTCGGGATCGGTCAGATCGCCGGCGCGCACGCCCACACGGGCCTTCTTGTCTTCGTAGCAGGGGCCGATGCCGCGGCCGGTGGTGCCGATCTTGGACTTCGCACTGCCTTCGCGCGCGCCGTCGATGGCGCGATGATACGGCATGATGAGATGCGTCTTGTAGCTGATTTTCAGTCTTTCGGGGCTGACGTCGAGTCCGAGGCTCTGGAGGGCGTCTATCTCCTCAAGGAAGCTCTCAGGATCGAGCACAACGCCGTTGCCGATGACGCACATCTTCCCGGGATGAAGTATGCCCGAGGGCACGACATGCAGGACGTACTTCTGGCCATCAACAATGACCGTATGTCCGGCGTTGTTGCCGCCCTGAAAACGGACCACCATATCCACTTCGGAAGTGAGCAGATCGACGATCTTACCCTTGCCTTCGTCGCCCCACTGCGCACCAACGATTGTCATGTTCGACATATATCTCTCCTTAGGACGCACCTTGAAAAATAGAAGGCCGTTCCGGCCATCTGAAAACGCGCCAAAGACATTTTTATAGAGCCCTTTGTCTGGCTCGTCAACCCGATAAAGCCGAGGGGTTCCCGGACGCCCGTCAGTACCAATTCATTCCCCAAGTGCCGCAACTGCCCGTCGGCGCGGGCGACATTTTCCTTACCCCGAGTGCCGCAACGTCCCGTCAGCTCAAGACACACTGTACGGCCTGCGGAACTTGCACGACGGGCATTGCGTTTAACGGCGGAAGTAAATTCCGCCTACTTATGCCCGTCGGCGCGACCGCCTGAAGGCAGGTCGCGGGCCCCTGTGCGTTGAAAGATGGCCTTCCGGCAGACCTTTTCCCCCAAGCTGCTGAACCGAACTCAGCTCAATCACATCGAGCCGAGTGCTTTTCCGACAAAACATCTGGAAATCTCTTCCGTTGACACGACTGTCCGACAAATGTCGGACAGGAGTCGGCCACCGCAGGTGGGCGCAGCAGCGCACACCTGCACTGAGTCCGCAGACCGAACAGCGTCCACCAAGCACTCCGGCTTCCGCAGCCTCTGCCTTTCTGAACTCCCGTCATCTTCGGCAACGCGCTTTGCCTGCACGCTCCCGCCCCGCCGAACGGCGCAGCCTTCGGCGGAATCAGGGGGGCGCGGGGGGAATTATTTCCCCCGCATGCCTTTCCTCTCTTTCTGCCTTTTCTGCCTTTTCTGCCTTTCACTCCCGGGAATCGGGGAAGCAGTCGGGGAATTCGGCCCTGTCGCGGGAGAGTTCGTCCTGCATCCAGGCGAAGAAGGCGCTCACGCGGGGGGTGCGGGCGGCTTCGGCGAGGCAGACGGCGGTATAGCGGCTTCTGACCGGGACCGTGGGCGTGCGCAGAGCGGCGAGGCGTCCGGCGCGGAGGTCTTCGGCCACGAGAAGCGAGCTTGCCAGCGCCGCGCCCCGGCCTTCCGCCGCCGCGGAAAGCGCCATGTACGAAAACTGAAACATCGGCCCGAATCGCAGGTTCGGGCGCAGCCCCGAAGCCTGAAACCACGCCTTCCATTCCTGTTCCCCGGCTTCAGGAGAACGCAAAAGCCGGTCGGTCTGCCAGTCGTGTTCATGGTCACGCCAGTAGTCCGGGCCGAACACCGGGAAAAATCGCTCCTCCGGCAGCTGCACCATAAAAAGTCCGGGCGTCTCCGGCATGTCCAGCCGCACAATGACATCCACCTCCGGCCCCAGCACGGGGTGCCCCGGATGCGGTCCAATACGAATATCAATATCCGGACAGCGCTCGCAAAAACGACTCAGTCGCGGCGCCAGCCAGCGATTCGCAAAACTCGCCTCCGCCACCACGGAAAGCGGCCCCACCCCGCGCCGAAGACGCGCACTCTCCCGACGCAACGTGTCCAGCGCACCCGCAATCGCCGCGTAATACCGTTCCCCGTCCGGCGTGAGTCGGATTCCGGGCGCACGACGGATGAACAACGGCACTCCCAGGTAATCCTCAAGATGCCGGATGTGCTGACTCACGGCCGCCTGCGTCACGCACAGCTCCGCCCCTGCACGGGTGAAACTGCCCAGCCGCGCCGCCGCTTCAAAGGCCGCCAGCGCATTCAACGGTGGATTCTCTATCATAAGAAAAACTTATCCCGGCCCACAAGAAATCTCGTTTGCGCCGCCGCTGCATTTGCTGCATGTTGTTTTTCCGCGCCTTCCGGCCGAAAGGCGAAATCCAAAACAACTACGAATGCAAATGACGCGCGCCATGCGCCCGTCTGGAGATTCCCATGTGGGATGTGTTTTTATTACTGCTGCCCGTGTTTGTGCTGATCTTCCTGGGCATGCTCGCTGAACGCTTTCAACTCGTGCCCCCCTTCGGCTCGACTACGCTCAATCAGTTCCTCGTCAACCTCGGACTTCCGGCCCTGATCTTTCTTTCCATCGCCGAGTGCCGCCCCGAAGATCTCGACCATGAGGCGTTTCTCGCCGGATTCGCCGTCTGCCTGTTCGTGACCTTCGGCGCGCTGATTCCGGTGTTCCACTTCCTTAAATTCGATACAAATTACCGGGAGGAAGTGGTGCTGTCAATGCTCGCCAGCTTCCCCAACGTGGTGCTCGTCGGCCTGCCCGTGCTCATGGCCCTGTATCCCGGCAGCCCCGTGGTCGTGCTCGCCAGCACCCTCACCAACATTCTCGAAATCCCCATGGTGCTCATCACCCTGTTCATTCTCGTCAACAACGGCGCCCGCGGACGGCATCCCATACGCACCATCGCCCTCGCGCTCGTCACCAATCCCGTGGTGCTCGCCACCCTCGGCGGCGCCGCCTTCTACGCTTCCGGAACTCCCGTGCCCGCCGTCATCGAATCCCCCTGCCGCGCCCTCGGAAATTCCGTCATGCCCTGCGCTCTCGTGTCCCTCGGCATCGTCATCAGCGCAAGACTGCGCAATCACGGCGACAACAGCGTGTTTCATCCCGGCAGACAGGCCGTCATTCTCATCGGCAAGCAGATAGCCCAGCCCGTGATCGCCTTCATCGCGCTCACCGCCTTTCACACCGAACCCATGTGGCGCTCCATGGGCGTGCTGCTCGCCGCCATGCCCGTGGGCACCCTCGCCTACGCCATGAGCGACTCCTACAAGGTCGCCTCCAACGATGCTTCGGCCGCCGTCATCATGAGCACGCTCGTCTCGCTGCTGCTCATTCCGGTGCTCGCCCTCATCATCAAATAGGGGCAAAACGTCGGCGGACTCAGCGCCGCCGATTGAACATATTTTCGCCGCGGATCAGGCCGACTCCCATCGAACCGCAGGGACAACGGCTCCACGGCAACCGGCACGATGCCCCGGGATGACGGGGAATCTTCCCAAGGGCTTCGACGCCGGTAAAACCTTTTCCCCCCGGAACGGATACGCTGCGCACCTTCCCCCCTTGCCGCGCCTGCTTTTGTCAGCCCCTCCTCTCGGGGAACGCTCCGTTCCTTTTTCCCTGCCATGCGGGGCGCTTTTTCAGCCTGAGGCGCCCCGCTTTACATAGTCCTCCTCACTAAAGCCTGCGGCAAGAATCGTTCCTGCCGCAGGCTTTAAGTTTAAACGGATACAGACACGGAACGAGAAAACAACAGGCATCAAGCCCGGCGCGCAGAGCGGCCGCAGCCTCTGAGAAATTTTCCCCAGCGCCCGTCCGCTCCCCGCGCGAACCACGGCTGCCCCACGGCCCTGCGTGCAGGGGCGTCGCCTGTACGGAGCTGAGGTTCACAGCATGATGGGCCCCACGGCCCTGTGCGATGTCTTGCCGCTCCGGCCGCAGATAAAAAAACGCCGCCTGCAAAAGGCGACGCTTGTCGTTCCTGCCGCACGGGGCATGTGGACGGGGCATCCGGGGGCCGCGCCAGTCCCGCGCATGAGGGCAAATCGCCGTCCGGCTCCGTCACGGATCTGTTGCTTGCTTCGGCTCGGCCCCGTCAACGGCTCCAACGCGGAGCTCTCAGCCGCTCAGGCACGAATCCCTCACCGGCTCCCGCGGGTACGCCCCGGCTTGTCCTCGTTCGGCGTCGGTTTCACCGTCTTCGTCGCAAGCTTCGCCGCCTTCGTCTTCGGGCGTCCGGGCTTCTTTGCCTTGGTCGGAGCCTTGCCCGGCGTCCCTTCCGCAGCGCCCGGCTTCTTCGCCTTCACTTTTCCGGCACTCTTCCCCTCGGCGGGCGGCGTGCCCGCTTCGTCCGCAGCCTTCGTCGCTCCGCTCAAGGCCTCCGCACGAATGGCGTCCCGCGCTTCCACAAGATCGCTCAACGCCTGACGGACTCGCGCAGATCCCCGACGCCATTCCACATCCTTGCCGCTGAAGCGCTTCTTCATCACATGCACGGCTTCGAGATTGCTGTCCACCAAGAGCGCATTGCGCCCCAGCTCAAACGCCGATTCCCCAAGCGTGCCGCTTCCGGCAAAAAAGTCGCACAGAATGTCCCCGGGATTGGAATGCACCTTCACTATCCGATCTATGATCGCCCGCGGCTTCTGCGTGGCATAGCCGGTCTTTTCCCGGCCGTTCGGACTCACTATCGTGTGCCACCACACATCCGTCGGCGTCTTGCCCAGCGCCGCCTTGCGCGGCCCCACCAGCGCAGGCGCCATGTAGGGAATACGATCCATCGCGTCGAAATTGAACGTGAACTTCTCAGGATTTTTCACGTACCAGAGAATATTGTCGTGCTTCGCCGGCCACCGCTTCTTCGAGCGCGCTCCGTAATCGTACGCCCAGATGATCTCGTTGATGAACGACGCGCGGCCAAAAATGCCGTCCAGCATCACCTTGCAGTAGTGAATCTCCCGGTAGTCCAGATGAAAGAACAGCGCTCCCTCAGGCGCAAGTATGCGGTACGCTTCTTCCATGCGCGGCTGCAGAAAGCCCAGAAAATCATCAAATCTGTCGTCGTATCCGCTGGTCTTGCCCCGGATCGTCCGATAAAGCTGCCCCTTGAATCCGACACGGTCGCCGTGATCGTCCCGCACCGTCGCAAGCTGCGTGCGACGCTGCACCTTCCCCGTGTTGAACGGCGGATCAATATAAATCAGGTCCACACAGGCATCCGGCAGCGCGCGCAGCACCGCCAGGTTGTCGGCATGAAAAACGGCAAGTCTGGGCATGGATATCCTTTGTCCTCACAGATGACAGACGCCCGCACTTTAATCGTTTCGCAGATTTATGGCAAGGCGCATAGAAGACCTTCAATCTTCGCACATGCTTCCCCCTCATGCAGGCCGCGCCAAGT
>NZ_DBMAHT010000066.1:0-10753 GCF_057866825.1 Mailhella sp. | reverse complement strand
TTGTTTTCCAGGTTGGCCAGGAGGTCTATGTTGTGACCCTTGGCGAACGAGGCGAGGTTGGGACTTTTGTTGCCGTCGGCGTCTTCAAAGTGCCAGGCGTTCACGGTCTTGCCGTCAAAGTCGTCGATCACGATGCGGAAGTAGTTTTCGGGGCCAGCAAACACGTTGCTGGTGCTGTCGAGAACAATCTCGTCGGTGTTTTCGAGAATGATCTCGTTCAGCTCGCTGCAGGAAGCTCAGGTGTCGGGGCGAACCGTGAAACGCGGATCGCCCGGCCACTGCTGCGGATTTTTAATGGCGAAAATGCCGCTGAACATGTCGAGGCGCACCTTGCCGTCATTGGTGAGCGCGCCTTCGGGATGGAGCATGGCCACCTGCACGCGCACCTTGCCGTCTTCGGAAGCCATCTGCCACTTGGCGCGTTCGGCGGGGCTGGAGGGCAGGAAATCAAGGGCGTGCTTGTCGCGCATGTTCTTGAATTCCTTCACGGTTTCCTTGCCGTTCTGAGTGAGGGCCACTTTGGCGGAATCCTTGCCCACGGAGAGAATCTTCACGGTGGCGCTGCCGACCTTCACGCTGTCTCCGGCCTTGAAGGCGCCGGAAACGCGGGGTTCGGAGGTGAGCCATATTTCCGTGAGGCTGGGCGTGGCGAATTCCTTGACTTCCACTTCGTTGGGGCTGGTTCTGCCCACGATGAGGTAGGATTTGCCGCTGGGATAGATGGACGCGCCGTAGTAGCTCTTGTGCTGCACGGGTTCCCCGGTGGCGGCGGTGACGGGATGCCGCCCCTCGCTCAGTCCGAGACCGTGGAATTTGCCGGAATTCACGTCCACCAGCGTGGGATCGACGGCCACCTGGAAGTTGGTGCCGTAGAAGTTGCCGGAAGACTTCATGATGCGCAGGCTGGAATAGCCCGCGCTGTTGCCGTAGGGATGCGAGCTGCCGCTCACGAACTGCAGGGCGCGGGAGCCGTCGGGCAGCAGATTGATGGAGTCGCCCTTTTTCATGACGCGGTTTTTCAGCACGAGGTATTCAAAGGCCTCGTCCACTTCCGAGTAGCGCTTGCCGAGCAGCATGACTTCAATGTTGGTCATGGTGCCTATGCTGGCAATGCGCGAGCTGTAGTACAGGCCCGCCGGAGGAATGACGATTTTGCCGTCGCGGATGAAGCTCTTGCGGATGACCACGCCCTCGCTGATGCGGCGCTGACCGAGATAGAGATCGAGGTCGGCGGCCTTGAAGCCGGGAACCTTGGCAATGATGGCCGCGTTGCGGGCCGGGGCCTGCATGAGCGCCGATTCGGAAGCCGCCGGGGCGACCGAAGGCAGCAGCAGGGCGAGCGCCATGCCGGCGCTCGTAAGCCACAGGTGTCTGTTCATGACATCTCCTTGCGTGTGGTCGGAACGCTTCCGCGAAGACCATTTCTCCTCGGAATGATTCCGATTTTTCGTAGAGGAACGAACATGTTCCTGCGCGGGTATAAAATGTCGACAAAAAAATCACAAGACTTTTTCCAAAAAAATTTTGCACTGTTCGCAGGGGCGACGGGAAGGGCGTCGGGAGGGCTGTCCGGCTGCGCCGCGGGGAAGCCGCCCTGCCTGACGAGCTCCGCGAGCAGGCGGCTTGAGGGCCTCTGCCGAGACCGGGGTTGTTTCGGAGTCTGCGCAGGGCCGTCGCGCATGGACGCCTCGAAGAAAGGCGACAGAACGGCTTACGAAGGGGAATCTTGACGTCTGCCGCTACCTTCAGGAACGTGCCGCCGGAGGTGGCGGGCGACTGGAAACAGATCGCGGAGGCGATGAGCGCCGGAACGAGGAGTTCCACGAGAGACTATCGGATCACGAAGGGCTTTTTGAGAGGGAGTTTCTGCCGATCATCGGAGAGCTTGGGAGGGGAGAGTCGGCGCAAAGCCCGGGCTGTTTTTGAGCAGGCGCGGCTATTCGGAGCCGGAAGGCGGGCAGGGGGCGGGTTCGCCGCATTCCATGACTTCGGCCTCGTCGCCGAACACGCGGGCCCAGCGCACCACTTCCTGCGGATCCGACACGCGCACGGTGAACAGAATTTCTTCCGGGCCGGTCTGTTCCATGTTCCGGCTCTCCCGCCACACCTTTTCCCGGATGTAGTGGGAGGCCTGACCGGTGAAGCGTATGGTCACCGGATATCCGTTGTCGTCGGTGCTGCGGCACGGGGCGGGCTGCTGATGGCGGAAGCCGTCGTCGGCGTCGGCGGGCCAGAACAGGCGCATGCCGGTGTCTTCCACCTTGCGGATGCGGCTCACGCGGAAGCCCTGCCATTGAAAGGGCGATTCGTCCACGGTGCGGGCGTACAGGTACAGCGCGCGCTGGCGCAGGTACAGATGCCGGGGATCGATTTCCCGCCAGCGGGCGTCCCAGTCGTCGCCTGCGGTGTACAGAATGCGTATTCTTCTGCCCTGACTCACGGCTTCCAGCAGCAGGGAAAGCGTTTCCGGCGGCCGATGGTTCTTCCAGCGGGGAAAGCTGCGGTCGAAGGTGGAGAGCATCTGTTCCCGGAAGGGCGCGGGCATGCCGCCCGCCAGCTTGCGACCGGCGTCCACGGCGAGGGCGGCGAGCATGCCGTCGCCGGAGAGACAGAGCTGTTCGAGCGCCAGCATGAGAATGAGCCGGTTGGAGAGGCTCAGGTCGATGTTCGGCACGAGAGCGTCTTCCAGAATGCGGAAGCCGCTCTTCTTGCTGTAGCTGAAGCGGAATCCGGCTTCGGCGAGGGCGGCCTTGTCCTTGTAGAACTGACTTCTGCCGATGCCGAGCTCGGCCTGGAGCGCGCTCAAGGTTCGATGCGGATCCTGACGGATGGCCTGCACGATGCGCAGCAGACGGGAAATCCGGGAACCGCTTTCCCCCGAAGGGGCGGCGTGAGCGAGCTCGGAGGGTGGATGAGAAGACATCGACAGGAAACTCCAGAAAAATTTTCCGGGCGGAATCGCCCGCCGGGGACGGGCGGACGTTGCGTCCGGCTGTCGGAAGATCTGAAAGACGCCGAACGTTCGAGCCCCTGACCACGAACGTTGTTTCGATGCATCTTTCCGGAGTGACGCCGACAACGCCGCTCCGACGCGGCTTCGGTCCTTTTGCGGACGTCCGCCGAGGTTCCGGCGCGGAGCCGGAACGCGGGAGAGAATTTTTTTTAACGAAAGATATGTTCTATTGGACATCCGAAATTGCGGGGAAAGTCAAAGAGATTCTTATAATCAATCCACAGCAGTGTGGCCCGGAACCGCAGATTTTTGCAGACGGGGAACGGCAGGGACGGGCAGGAGTCGGAAAAGGGGCATGCTTTGCGCCCGGGGAGGGCGAACGCGGCTTTTGGGGCGCTCCCGATGTTTTTGCGAAGGGCGCGGAGCCGGGCGGAGGACGTTTCGGGGCGCTGATCGGCGTGGTTTCGGCGGGATTTTGGCGGGGCGGATGCGGGGGCGGAACGAGGCGGGGATGAAAGGACGGCTGTTGCCGGTGCCGCGTAAAGCTCGGAGGCGGAACGAGCCGGGGGAAGCGGGCCGGGAATGCGGGCCGGGAATACGGCGCGGAAGGTGAGAAGCGAGCCGAGGGGACGGAGCACGGAGGAGCCGCTGAGGGAAGGCGGGGCGGAAACGCCGCGTGTCGTTCGGCCGTGCGCGGCGCGTTTGGACTGCGGACTCCGGGCGTTTCTCTCCGGCGTTCAGCCGGGGAGCGGGGAGGCACGGCATGCTGCAAGGCCGAGAAGGGCCGACGTGAGGACAGCCGGGGCGTGGAGCCGAGTCGGCGCGGGCCGTGCCTCGGCGAAAATTTCCGGAGCGGGGATTGTCGAAGAGCGCGGCGGCGTCTATCGTTGTCTTGCGGCACGATTTTTGCTTTATCCTTCATGCGGGGCGTTTTTTTTCCGGCGCGCCGCCAACTTTGGTGTCATGAGGAGGCCTGCATGTCTGAACGCGAAGCGTTGCGTCTTCCCGAGGGTTTGACGGAATTTCTGGAAGACAACGATATTCCCTGTCCGCCGGTGCCCCTTTCGGCCCTGGAGGCGCTGGATCGGACGGATGACAACTTTTTTGCCACGGATCTGCGTCCCGTGCCCTTTGTTCCCGTGCTGCCCGGAGACATGGACGCCGTGCTTGACGCCTGGAGCGGTCGGCAGGAGAGCGCCGAAGCTTCGGACAACGCTTCGGCATCCGGCGAGGACGAAGACGCCCGGGCGGGCGCAGAAGTCGTCGATTCGGAAGAGGCGGCGGCATCCGCTCTTTCTTCCGACGGTGCCGCTCCCTTTTACGAAGGCGGATACGTCGGCTTCGGGCTTGCGGGAAGCGGACTTCAGGGAATGCGCGTGCTTTTTCTGCTGAAGGAGGGCTCGTTTCGATTCGGCGTGAGTCTGCCGTGGAACCGGGCCTTCGGCGATCCTGCGGAGGAGCGGGAAGATCTTGAGGCGGCCTTCCGGCTGGCGGAAGTCTGCCTGCAAAGCAGGCCCGGGAGCGGAGAGCTGCGCGTGTTCGTGAACGACCTGGGCTGCCGCTGGTCGCTCACGGGCGAAGGCGCGGAGCGCGGAGGCGACGACGTGGACGGCCTTCTGGACTGTCTGGAAACCGGGGACGTGCTCTGTGGGGAAAGCGTCCCCTTCAGCATGTGGATGCGGGTTTAGCGGGGGAGAAGCACATGAGTCAGGTTCATAATCCTCTTTACACTCCTTTGATATCGGATCTGCCGGAACCTTCCGTGACCGGCAGCCATGCCGTGGCGACGTCTCCCGCCGTGGAACCGGAAATCCGCCCGGAGGCTGCGCAGTCCCGCGAGTCGTCGGTGGCGCTGCAGCTTCAGGGCGCGCAGAAGCGCCTCGACAGGCTGCTCGGGCGCGCGTCTGGCAATCTGCCCTGTCTGACCGGTTCGGTGTACGCCGAGCTCGGCCGGAATATTCCGCGTCCGGGGCTTTTCAGCGGCCTGCGGAGCGCGCACGGCCGTCTCATGGATGCGGCCCGGGCCTGCGACAAGGCGGCCGCGGCGCTGGCGGGCATTCCGGCCCGCTCCTTTGCCGGGGTGCCGCTTCCCAAGGCGCTGTTGAACAGGCTTTCGGCGTACACGCAGGCGCAGAATGCGCTCTACGGCGAGGTGCGCCGCTTCATGGAGGCGTCGGGAAACGATTCCGCGCTGCTTTCGTCGCTGCTGCATTCCACGCAGTACCGGGCCTCGGAGGCGCTGAATCTTGTGGCGTCGCTCCAGCTTGCGGGCGGAAGCGGGGAAGGCCTTTCCGCCGAGCAGCAGGTCGTGCGCGCGAACATGCAGGACCGCATGGCGGACATGGGCGACATGACCGTTTCCGGCGGCATGAAGGCGCTTGCGCCGGGCATGCACGAGCGCACGCTGCAAAGGCGCGTGACCGGGCAGATGAAGGAACTTTTCGACGCGCTCGACAGGCTGGAGCAGCAGGGCGCGGGCATGTCGGAACAGCAGTTCCGCCGCGAAGCCGCCGATGTGAGAAACGTGCTCGACAGGGCGCGGGCCGCGGTGGCGCTGCTGAACACGGACGGCATGAGCGTGGAGGACAGAAGTCTGCACGCGGGCCTGAACGATCTTTTGGATCGCTGTTCCACGAGGCTCGGAAACCTGTCCGGCTGTTCGCTGCACGGGGAGGTCGTGAAGGCCGTGGACGAGCTCATGCCCGGCATTGATCCCGGCGCGTGCCGCGCCCTGGCCTCGAAGACCGGACTGACCAGACTGCGGAACGCGCTGATGGACGTCGCCGGCGGTCTGGCCCGGTACAACGCCGATCTCAGTGCCCTGAAGGGAGACATTCAGGCGGGCGTATCCTCACCGGACAGAGTCAGGAACGGGCTGATGCAGGCGTGGCGGCGGCTTCGTTCCGGCAGCACGGACAAGAGTTCCACGCTGCTCTACGCTCTGTACCTTGCAGGCAGCGGCGGATTGTCGAACAGCGTCGCCCTGCGCAACTTTCTTGGGAGGTGCGGCGTTTCCGTTTCGGTCCGGGAGGCGGTCAATCTGTTTACCACGGCCCGCAGCAGCGAATTCTCCGAGGGGGTGGGCGCGGCGTTTCTGGAAAAATTTGCCGGCACGCTTTCGACCCGGCAGCCCATTGTTGAGGCGCAGGCGGAGGAAATCGGAGCCATGTACGCGGGCACGGCGGCCGATCGTGCCGTGCTGCGCGGCGAATACATTGCCGCGGCCTTCGAGCACGACGTGGAGATTCCCACGCTTCTTGAGGCGTCGCTGCGGGGCATTCCGACCGATCAGCTCGAAATGAAGGCCGGCAGCGACACGCTGAAGAGAGCCAGAGTGCTGGGGCACGGCGCGGCCAACACCGTGACGCTGTGCGTGTACCGCGGCGAGAACGGCGAAGACGTGCCCTTGGTGTTCAAGCCGGAAACGGCCGCGCGTCAGGGCTTTCCCGATCTCACCGTGTACCGGCTCGGCTACCGGGCCGGGGCGCGCGTCATGCAGATCAACGTGGCGGCCAGCCGCAGCGCCGATGCCGCAGGCTGCGGCGATACCGTGGCCCGTTCCCGCATAGGCGTGTACGACGGGCGCGTGGGGCTGTTCATGGAGAAGGCGCCGGGCAGCACGGCCTGCGATCTCATGACGGGGCGCCCGTGCGTGCCCGACGGCCGGGGCAACAAGCTGACGCTCGGGCAGGTCGTGAGCGGACTCAAAAAGAAAGGACTGCTCGACGACATGCGGGCCAATCTCATGCGCGAGCTGAACAGGCTGGAATGGGCGGATGCGCTTTCCGGTCAGGCGGACCGCCATAATCAGAACTATCTTGTGGACATCAATCCCGAAACCGGCGCGGTGAAGGTGACGGGCATCGACAACGATGCGAGCTTCGGCGCGCGCAAGGTGGGCGTGGCGAAGGTGGATATCGCCGGCAGGGACGAACTTCGGCAGGCGCTTGAGGCCGCTCATGCCGGACCTCTGCCGGTCATGGTGGACGCATCGGCCCTCAGCGACGATCAGAAGCGGATTCTGCGCATCTTCATGCCCGATCTTCCCGACGACGCGACGCAGGTGAACATTGCCGGGAATCCGGCTCTTCAGGCGCAGCTTTCCGGCGCGGGAGTTCATCTTTCCGTGGTGGTGGACGGCAGCACGCTCAATGAGGATCAGCTCGGCGTCATGCGCAGGCATCTGGGCTTCAATCAGCTGTTCCGGCCGTCGTTCATCGACAGGGAGACCTATGAAAAGCTCCGTCTGCTGGATGAGAACGCCTACCGCATGAGCCTGCGGGACTGCCTTGATGACGAGGCGCTGGACGCCGCAGTAGCGCGCCTCAGGGATGCGAAGGCCGTGGCCGAGGATCTTGCCCGGCGCGGCCGCGTGGTGGACGACTGGAAAGACGCCGCCGTGCTGGACGCCATGAAGGCCGAGGTGCGGGGCGTCGACCGCGACTCCTTGTTCCATCACCTGCATTTCGGCTTTTTCCAGCGCGATTTTCTGGGAAAGATATAGCCCTCTTCGGGGCATGAAAAGAGGCCGTCCGTTGCCGGGCGGCCTCTTTTTTTCTTCGACGTGCCGAAGGCTTCCGGCCCCGGAATGCGGAGCCGGAGGGGAGGAAGATGGTTACATGCCGAGCAGGCGCGGCAGGAAGAGGGTGATGTCGGGGAAGAGCACGATGACCACGAGGGCCAGCACGGCCGCAAGGAGCATGGGCAGCACGGGCGGCGTGATTTCTTCCATGGTGAGGTTGCTGATCTTTGCGCCCACGTAGAGGTTCACGGCCACGGGCGGCGTGACCTGACCGAGGGCGAGGTTGATGGTCATCATGACGCCGAACCACACGGGATCCCAGCCGAAATGAGCCATGATGGGCAGCAGGAAGGGCAGCAGCACGTAGTAGATGGAAATGGCGTCGAGCAGCATGCCCGCGATGAAGAGGATCACGTTGATGAGCAGGAGCAGCACGACGGGGTTGTCGGAGAGGGAGAGCAGCACGGAAGCGCCGCGCTCGACGAGGCCCACGGTGCTGGCGACCCAGGCGTAGAGACCTGCGCAGGTGACCACGAACATGATGACGGCGGTGGCCTTCACGGATTCCACGAGCACGTCCACGAGAATGGAGAGCTTGTTGATGGTGCGGTAGATGAACACGCCCACGAACAGGCCGTAGAAGATGGCCACGGCGGCGGCTTCGGTGGGAGTGAACACGCCGCCGTAGATGCCGCCGAGAATGACGACCGGGGTCATGACGCCCCAGAAGGCTTCGCGCAGTGCCTTGGACACGG
Organism: Mailhella sp.; assembly: GCF_057866825.1. NCBI lineage: Bacteria > Pseudomonadati > Thermodesulfobacteriota > Desulfovibrionia > Desulfovibrionales > Desulfovibrionaceae > Mailhella > Mailhella sp. Next base: position 2,523 of record NZ_DBMAHT010000066.1, on the reverse strand, counting down.
GCATGGAGCGCGGTTTGCCGCGATAGCCCTTCTTTCTGGAGGTGATGAGCACGGAGCCCATGAGAAAGAGGGCGACCACCACGCCGGGAATGAAGCCTGCGGCGAAGAGGGCGGGCACGGAGACGTCGGCGATGCCGCCGTACACGATGAACGCGATGCTCGGCGGAATGACGATGGCAAGGCCGGAGGTGACGGACACGGTGGCGGCGGCGAAGGGCTTGTCGTAGCCGCTCTTGACCATGGCGGGAATGAGGATGAGGCCGAGGGCGGCCACGGTGGCGGGGCCGGAGCCGCTGACGGCGCCCCAGAAGGTGGCGACGCCCACGGTGGCGATGGCGAGTCCGCCGGTCATGTTGCCGACGAGGGTTTCCACGAGCATGACGATGCGGGCCGCGATGCCCGCGCGCTCCATGATGAAGCCCGCGAGAATGAAGAACGGAATGGCGAGCAGCGGCACCTTGGCGATGCCGGCAAAGAAGTTGTAGGAGAGCATGTCGATGCCCATGTCCCACCACCAGCCGACGAAGATGGCGGAAACGCCGAGGGAGATGGCTATGGGCACGCGGAAGATGAGCGGAACGATGAAGGTGACGAGAAGCCAGAAGGCCGGATCGTGAAAAAGTGAGGTATCCATGCGGAATTCTCCAGACTTCAAAGACGCGGGAGGCGTTTGAAGCAAGCGGTTTGACGTGCGGATCAGCGTCCTTGCGGGGGACTAGTAGTTTCTGGAACGGAAGTCTTCCCAGAGCTTCTGGAGAATGCGCACGATGATGAGGGCGGAAAAGAGCGGCGTGGCGATGGTGTAGATCCAGACCGGAATGGCCAGCGATTCGGAAATCACTTCGAGTTCGATTTCGTCCTTGACTTCAATGTAGCCCTGCCAGCAGAGGGTGGCGAAGAACGCGATGCAGCACAGCGCGCCGAAAAGGTAGAGGAACTTTCTGAGGGGACGGGGCATGGCGTCGTAGAGCAGGTTCATGCTGAAGTTCCCGCCTTCGCGGAAGGCGCGGGAGGTGCCCAGCAGCACGATCCATACGAAGAGGTTGACGGTGAGCTCTTCCGACGAGGAAAACGAAAAATTGGTGCAGTAGCGCACGATCACGTTGATGAACGATATGCACGCCATCACGGCCAGCAGTACGGCTCCGAGCAGTTCCTCGAAGCGTGCGTTCAGAAAGTTCCACATAATGAGAATCCCCGATGATGAAAAGACGGGAGCGGCCCGGCCGCTCCCGGAACACGTTGTTTTACTGAGCGGCCTTCATGTCGGCCTCGGCGGCCTTCACGAGTTCGGGGCCGACTTCCTTGGTCCACTTGTCGCGCACGCTCTTGGTGGCGTCGTAGAATTCCTTGACCTGTTCAGGCGTGAACTTCACGATGTTCATGCCGTGTTCTTCCATGGTCTTGAAGGGATCGGTCACGGCGGGCACCTTGTTTATGCTCTGGAGGAAGGCGAGGGAGGAGCCGTCGTCGAAGCCGAGGCGGGAAAGGGCCTTGCTGTACTTTTCCATTTCCTTGGCGCATTCCATGAGGATGGCCTGATCTTCCTTGGAGAAGGACTTCCACACCTTGGCGTTGGAGGTGAGCAGCAGCGGATCGATCATGTAGTGCCAGTCGGTGTGATACTTGTGCCAGGTCCAGATCTGGAGCGTGATGTTGATGCCGTTGGTGGGGTTTTCCTGGCCGTCCACGATGCCCTGCTGGAAGCCGGTCACGGCTTCGGACCAGTTGATGGCCTGCGGATTCGCGCCGAGCGCGGTGAAAATGTCGGCGAAGATGGGCGTACCGCACACGCGCAGCTTCATGCCCTTCATGTCGGCGGGATGATTGATGGGGCCCTTGCTGGTGGTAAGTTCGCGGAAGCCGTTTTCGCCCCAGCCGATGAACTTCACGCCGGTCTTTTCCACGGCGGCGACGAGCATCTTGCCGGACTCGCCGGCTTCAATGGCGTCCATGGCCTTGTAGCGGTCGGGGTTGTTGGCCACGAAGAAGGGCAGGGCGGTGAGGTTGAGTTCCTGCACCTGGGGCGACCAGTTGATGGTGGAGGCGAGGGCGAAGTCGATGGCGCCGCGGCGCACGAGCAGCAGTTCGGAAGTCTGCTTGCCGGCCATGAGCTGAGCGCCGGGGTACACCTTGATGTTGATGCGGCCGTTGGTGCGCTCCTTGACGAGATCGGCGAAGTAGGTTGCGGAAAGGCCCCAGCCGGAGGTGGCGGCGGGCACCACGCTCAGCTTGTATTCCTTTTTGTAGGCGGCGAAGGCCGGAGCGGAGAGCAGACCCATGCACACGGCGGCCATGAGGGCGGTACGGAACAGACGATTCATAAAATCCTCCTCAGGATATATTCTCGGTGACGCGAAGTCACGTTGCACCCGTAAGCAGGGAGAGTACTCCCGCCCGGGTACTGGGGCGGAAGTACGGTTGAGCCGCCTACAGCAGCGGCAGGATAATAATGAGAATGGGCAGTACCACCACGAGTTCGAGCGTGGTGAACACCCAGCAGGCATTGGCCAGGTCGAGGTC
>NZ_DBMAHT010000065.1:0-10799 GCF_057866825.1 Mailhella sp. | reverse complement strand
CTTTGCCAGCATAACCCCTTGAAATTCATGGTGGGTCGTGCGCGATTCGAACGCGCGACTCTCTGCTTAAAAGGCAGGTACTCTACCTACTGAGTTAACGACCCTTCCGGTCGAAAAGACATAGCGCTATCGAGAGCCGGAGTCAAGAGAAAAATATGACGCCGCGCTCCAAAAGCGCCCGAACGCGCTCTCAGCGGAAAACGTCAGTCCACGCGGCGCAACGTCAGCGGAATGACGTGCAGCGCGCGGGAAATTTCGTCGGTGCTGCCGAGATTCCATTCCCAGGAGCCGTCCGGCCAGCCCGCGCGACGGGCCAGTTCCGCGGTCACGCCCTTGATGTTGATGATGGGATGCCGCAGAAACACCGCAGGCAGGCCGTGCGTCAGATTGCAGGCAAGGCACGCGTCGCCGCGCTGATGCAGCTCGAACAGAAAATCGAGCTTCCTGTCCGATCCCGAAAGAAGCGACATGCGGATGTCGTATGCGCCTTCTTCCGGATCCCCGAACAGCGCCTCGAAAAACTGATCGGTGCGTTCGGGAGGAAAAACCTCGTTCAGGCATTCAGGGGTGAAGATTTCTTCATAGCTCGGCATGGGCCTCTCCTTCAATGTTCAACGTGACGCGCCACACGCGCGTTCCCAAGATACTATCCTCCCGCCGCGCAAACGGCAAGGATGTTCCGCGGGCGGATGCACAGCCTCCGATGCGGACGCCTCCCCCGCTTCCTCCGGAAAAAACGGCACCCCCGCCTCCGGCTCGAACGCCGCAGGTACGCGCAGCCCGATTCTGCCCCGCAGGCCGCAGCAAGCCCGCCCGCCAGACAAAAGCCACACTTCGGTCCGGCAAAGCACAGAGATCACGCCTCAGACGCGAACTTTGCAAACACCGCCATCACGCGCGCCCGGTGCCGATGCTCTCCCCGCTTCCGCCGCCCGGCATCAAGCGCCGCGCCCCGCTAGCGTTCCGAAGCCTCGTCGAGCATGGCTTCCAGATCGGCTTCCGAAAGGCCCGCGGGGTTATCCACCACGCGCAGCACGCGCCCCCCTTCCATGACCGCCAGAAACGACGCCAGCCTCAGGCTCTGACGCAGGCCGTGCGACACCATGACCACCGGCAGATGTTCCGAAAGGCCGAGGAGCAGATCTTCCACATGCCGCGCCGAACGCACGTCCAGCGAGGCCGTCGGCTCGTCGAGCAGCAGCATTTCCGGCTCCAGCGCCAGCGCCCGCGCAAGGCACAGCCGCTGCTGCTGCCCCCCGGAAAGGCGTTCCGCGCTCATGTCGAGGCGGCCTTCCACCTCGCTCCAGAGATCGGCGCGCACAAGCGCGTTCCGCACGCGGTCGTCGAGCTCCGAACGCGGGCAGTTCATGGTCACGCTGAGCGGCGCGGCAATGTTGCGGTACACGCTTGCAGGAAACACCTGCGGCGTCTGAAACACCATGCCCACGCGCCGCCGAAGCTTCTCCAGCGGCACGGCGTCCGGCCCGGTGCCGGGGAGAGCGTCCACCACGCCCCCGGCAAGGCGAAGCGTCACCCGCCCCGAGGCGCGGCAGCCCGGCACCTCGTCGTTGAGGCGGTTCACCGCCCGAAGAAGCGTGGTCTTGCCTGATCCGGAACGCCCCACCAGCACCGCTATGCCGCCCTGCGGCACCGACAAATTCACGTCGGAAAGCACGGTGCGATCAAAGAACGACACCGACAGGCCGCCAATTTCCAGCACGGGTTCATGCCGCATCTTGTCCATGAAACGCTACGCCCTCCCCTGCCACGTTCTGCGAAAGCTCCTCTCCAGCGCACGCGCCGCCGCCAGAAGCAGGCAGGACACGATGAGCAGAAACGCCGCCGCGCCGAAGCCGCGCAGAAGCTCCTGCTGATCCTGATATTGGGAGGAAATGTAATAAATATCGAAAGACAAGGCTTCAAACTTGCCGAAAAGCCCGGAAGGCAGGCCCGCATTGGCCACCACGCCGGTGAAGAGAATGACGGCGGTATCTTCTGCGGCGCGCCCCACCGCAAGCACCACGCCGCCCAGAACGCCTCGCACCGAAGCGGGAAGAAAAAGATGAAACACCGCCTGTGCATGGGAAAATCCGCTGGCCGCGGCCGCAAGTTTCAGCGACGGCGGCACGGCGGAAAGCGCCTCGCGCGCCGAAGCCGCCAGCACCGGCAGCACCAGCAGCGACAGGCAGCACGCCGCGAGAAACAGCGAGGTATTGGCCTCGGGCATCACCGTGCGCCGCAAAAGCAGAATGAGCATGAAGCCGAACAGCCCCATCACGATGGAAGGCATGCCGGCAAGCACGTCCACGGCCGCGCCGAGCACGCGCTTTTGCCGGGGCGAGGCGAATTCGGCCAGATATACGCCGCAGCCCACTCCGGGAAACAGCGCCAGCAGCATGGTGAGCACCACCAGCCAGAACGTGCCCACGCACGCCGGCCAGAGGCCGTCCCACACGGGCGCGCGGCCGAGCACGGCGTCGAGCGGCGGCGTGCTGCCGAACAGAAGTTCCGGCCCGAACACGGGCAGCGCGCGCCAGAAAAGATATCCCATGAGCACGAACACCACGGCCGGAACCGCCACGGACGAAAGCAGCGCCAGCGCGCGGAAGCAGAGGAAAGGAACCGAACGTCTCATGACTTCGCCCCCAGACGCCGGATGCCGAGACTGACCAGCGCATTGACCGCCAGCAGCAGAAGTCCGGCCATGAACAGCGAATCGTAGGCCGCGCCGCCCACCTCATTGGCTGTGACGAGCGCCATGTGCGCCGTGAGCGTGCGCAGGCTCGAAAGCATGGATTCGGGCGCCATGGGCGCGTTGCCCGCCAGCATGAGCGGAAGCATGGTGTCGCCCACGGCCCGGCCGAAGGCGAGCACCGCCGCGGAAAGCAGCGTGGCGCGCGAGGCGGGCAGCACCAGATGCCACATGATTTCCATGCGCGACATGCCGAGCGCCACGCCGGGCAGGGCCGCTCTCTCCAGCCGTTCGCGAAGCCCGGCCTGAAGCACCAGCACCACCGTGGGCAGAATGAGCACGCTCAGCATGAGCGACGCCGTAAGCCACGAGAAGCCGGAACCGCCGAAGCCCCGCCGGATGGCCGGAGCCAGCAGAAACACCGCGGCAAAGCCGTACACCACGGTGGGCACGGCCGTCATGACGCGCACAAGGCCGCCCACCACGACGCGCCAGCAGCCGGGGCGTCTGCCGCGCGGCGGACAGAGCAGCCAGCAGCACAGGCACAGCCCCATGAGCCATCCGGGAATCACGGCCGAAAAGCCCACGGCCAGCGATCCCACCGCCATGGGCAGAATGCCGAATTCTCCCTTTCCCGGAGCCCACGACCACGAAAACGGGCCGCCGCCTCCGCCCGAAACAAAGGCGGGCAGGGCGAAGGCGACGACCATGAGAAACAGCAGCGCCATGGCCGTTGCGGCCAGCGCCACGGAAATACGCAGGAGCACCAGGCCCGCATCCCGGTTCCCCCGGCTGCGGCAAGACGCGGCGTTTCTCATGACGGCCTACTTCCTGTCCAGCGGAATGTAGCCGGAGGAGCTGATGAAGCCCTTGCCGTCTTCGGAATAGATGTAGTCGATGAACAGCGCGGTGAGGCCCTGCGGCTTGCCCTTGGTGTTCATGTACAGAAGACGGGTGATCTTGTAGGTGCCGTTCGCGGCGTTTTCCTGCGAGGGAACCATGCCGTCCACCGTGACGCCGCGGATGGAGGAATCCAGATGGCCGATGCCCACATAGCCGATGGCGTTGGGATCCTGAGCAATGGCGGTCTTCATGGCGCCGTTGGAATTCACCACGTTCGCGCTCTGCACGGACGTGCCCTTGTCGAGGGCGCGTTCTTCAAAGGTTTCGCGGGTGCCGCTGCCGTCTTCGCGCACGTAGAGCGAAATGGGAGCGTCCTTGCCGCCGAGTTCCTTCCAGTTGGTGATCTTGCCGGCAAACACGTCCTTGACCTGCGCCTTGGTCAGCGAGGTCACGGAATTGGACGGATTCACGGCCACGGCCACGCCGTCGATGGCAAAGGGGAAGGTTTCCAGACCATACTTGGTCACTTCGCTTTCCTTGAGGGCGCGACCGGTGTTGCCGATCTGCACGAGGCCCTCGCCCACCTTCTGCACGCCCACGCCGGAACCGCCGCCGGCCACCGTGATGCGGATGTCGCCGTTGGCGCTCATGATGGCCTGCGCGGCCTTCTTCATCACCGGAATGTGCGCCGTGCCGCCGGCGATATCAAGCGTGCCCTTCTGGCCCTTGAAGGAATCCAGAGGAGCGGCCACGGCCAGAGACGCGCTGAGCAGCACCAGCGCGAATGCGGAAAGAATACGATTCATGCTCACCTCACGCAGGAGGCGGCACCCTTCGGGAACAGTGAAGCATCGCAGAGACCGGCGCAGAACGCCACTACGAAAAACCGGCAAGACACACCTTGTCTCTGCGTATGAATGCGTCAGGTGTTCCTGAAAAACATGCCGGCCTCTCGTTGAAAAAAATGACAAACGGCGCGACCTTCGCGCCCTTAGCTCAAATTTTTGCCTCACCGGAGGGGGAAAGTCAAGCCGCGCACCCGGTTGCGTTTTCCGGGCACGAAGCGAAAGACACGGCGAAAGCCTCTCCTGCGGGGGATGGTTGCCGAGGGCTCCGGGAGCCGCGCAAACGAGGCGCGCCCCCTCTTTGCCTGCGCTACGGCGCGGCAACGTCACGCTTCCGGCAGGGAGAGCGTCAGCAGACCGTCCACCGCGGCGCGCACGTCCGGCGCGGCAAAAAGACGCGTTCCGGCGCGACGGGCTCCGGGCAGTTCGGCCACAACGGGCACAAATCCCCGCTGCAAAATCCCGTCGACATCCAGCCCGAGCTTCCGCGCGCTCGCCTCGCCCTTGCCGGTGAGCACCAGCACGGCCGCGGCCAGTCCGGCGTTCGCGCCGAAAAGAAGATCCTCCACCTTGTCGCCCACCATGGCGCAGCGCCCCTCGTCCAGACCGCGCGCCGCCTTCAGGCTCTCCCACATGCCGACATCCGGCTTGCGGCACGAACACGACTGCTCCGGCGCATGCGGGCAAAAGCGTTCGTCGTCCAGAGCGGCCCCGAACGGCGCAAGCAGCTCCCCGAGACGCTTCTCGCACGCGTGCCAGCCCGATTCCGGGAAATATCCGCGCCCGATGCCGGACTGATTGCTTATCACCACCGTTTTCACTCCCCGTCGGCGCAGGCGTCCCAGCGCCTCGCCCGTGCCGGGTATGAGCTCCACGCCCGCAGGATCCCCAAGATAATGCTTGTCCACAATGAGCGTTCCGTCGCGATCAAAAAGCACTGCCGACCATTCCATCCGGTCTTTCCCTCCAATATTCCAACATCCATTTTCCCCTCTGCCTCAGAGCTCCTCCGTCCATCGCCCTTCTCCGCCATGTTCCCCCGCCGAACAACAACGCCCTCGGCGGCATCAGGGGCTGTGCGCCGTGAAAGCGGGAATCCCCGCCGAACGGCGAAGCCGGAGGCGGAATCAGGGGGGCCGGGGGGGGAATTATTTCCCCCGGCGGGGTCCGGGGCGGCGCCCCGGGGCTCCGGGCTGTCCCCCTTCCTCTCCATCCTACTTCCAGCGCTGCGGGGCGCTCCCGGGGACGACGATGGGGCCGCGGGGCAGGCTGTGCCAGGGGAAGGGGCCTTCGTGCATGATTCTGTCGGCAAGGCGTTTCGGAGACGTGGGGGCGTTCGTTTCCTGGAGTCCGGCGATGCGGGCGAACTCGCCCACGACGGCCTGCGGGCTGCATCCCTGTTCGCGCAGGGCCGCAAGGCTCAGGCTGGCGTGGCGCTTGGCAAGGCGTTCTCCCTGCTCGTCGCAGAGCAGCGGAATATGCGCAAAGGCCGGAGGCGTGCCCCCGAGCAGGCGATAGAGCAGAAGCTGACGCGGCGTGGAAAGCAGAATGTCTTCCCCGCGCACCACCTGCGTGACGCCCATGCGCATGTCGTCCACCACCACGGCAAGCTGATAGGCCCACACCCCGTCGGAACGGCGCAGGGCAAAGTCGCCGCCGCAGCTTTTCAGCGAAATTTCCTGACGGCCGAGCACGAGATCGTCAAACACTTCCACGTCGTCGTCCGGGCAGAGCAGGCGCAGCGACGGACGCCTGCCTTCGGCTTCCTTTTCGGCGCGCTCCTCCGCCGTGAGGTGACGGCAGGTTCCGGGATAGGCCGCCCCCGCATCGCCGAGCCCGTCGGACGCTCCGTGCGGCGCGCCCGCCAGAACCCGCAGTTCCTTGCGCGTGCAGTAGCACGGATACACCAGCCCGTGTTCCCTCAGCCTGTCCACCGCCCTGTCGTACAGGCCGCGGCACAGGCTCTGATGATACGGCCCGTGCGGCCCGTGGTTGGGGCCTTCATCCCAGTCCAGGCCGAGCCAGGTCAGATCGCGTTCGATGGCGTCCATCCACGACTGACGGGAACGGTCGGGATCAATGTCCTCGTGGCGCAGAATCACGCGGCCTCCCGACGTGCGCGCCCCCATCCACGCCAGAAAAAACGACCACGCGTTGCCCAAATGCAAAAGACCCGTGGGACTCGGCGCAAAACGCCCCACCACGCCCCCAGAACCTGCATCGTTCATGCCTTCCCCTCCGGTTTCGGCGGAATGTGCTCAAAGCACTGTTCAATAACGGCGTTGGATACCAGCATCCCGCGCCGGGTAAGAAAAAATCGTCCGTCCGCAAGCACGGCCATGTTCCGCCGCTCCAGCTCCTCAATCAGCGCCCGGTTGTCCGAAACAAAGTCCCGGCCCGTCAGACGCGCGTAATCCGAAAGCTTGAGCCCCGCCGACGTGCGCAGACGCAGCATCACCAGTTCCTCCGCGCGCTCGGCAAAGCTCAGGCGTTCCGTCTCTCCGGCGTCGCGCCCTTCCCGCACCGCCGCAAGCCATGTTTTGAAATCCGCCGGCTCGCTGATGCGGCATCCGTCAAGAAAGCTCACCGCCGCAGGCCCCAGACCGAGATATTCCTCCCCGCGCCAATAGCCCATGTTGTGACGGCATTCCCGCCCCGGCCGCGCATAATTGGATATCTCATACTGCCCGTAGCCCGCCGCTTCCAGAAGCGCGCCCCCTTCCTCGTACATGGCGGCCGCCTCGTCCTCGCCGGACAGGCGCAGCGAGGCGCGCTCCCGAAACATGGGCGTGCCCTCCTCCAGCGTGAGCCCGTAGCAGGAAAGATGCTCCGGCGACAGCCCCGCCGCTTCGCGAAGCTGTGCCTTCCAGGCTTCCGGAGTTTCGCCCGGAAGACCCCAGATGAAATCCAGCCCCACGTTGTCGAACTTTGCGCGGCGCAACGCCTCAAACGCCCGGAGCGCTCCGGCCCGGTCGTGAACGCGGCCTATGGCCGCAAGCAGCGCGTCGTCAAGCGCCTGCACGCCCAGCGACACCCGATTCACCCCTGCCGCGCGAAAACCCGCCGCGCGGGACGCATCCACGGAGTCGGGATTCGCCTCCATGCTGATTTCCGCATCGCCGTCCAGAGAAAAGCAGTCCGCGGCCGCGTCCAGAATGCGGCCCAGCACCGGGGGCGGAATCAGGCTCGGCGTGCCGCCGCCGAAAAATACCGTGCTCACCCGCGGATGACCCAGCCCTGCCGCCCGGCGGCGCATGTCCGCCACCAGCGCGCGGGCCCACAACGACAGACCTTCGCCCGAACCCACCGGCTCGGAATAAAACGCGCAGTAACGACATTTACGGCGACAAAACGGAACATGAATATAGAGCAACATCCTTTCAGAATGAAAAAATCCCGTCACCCCGTCAAGCCCCGGGGCCGCCGCGAGAACCTGCGGACGGGGAAAAGCAAGAAAGCGGGGCAAGCACCGAGGACAGGCCGAAAGCAACGCCGTGGCGGGTATGGGGCGAAGCACGGAGGAGAAGAGAAAGGAAGCGGCGCGGGGAAGACACTACGGACAGACGGGAGAGAAAAATACCGGGGCAGGCAGCGGGCGGACCTCGGCGCAACACACCGCAGGGGTGCGGCAGGCGCTCCCGACAGAAGGCTCCGCAAGGCGCAGCAAAAAAAGCGACGCGGAGACGGGCCGGAGCGGACGGGAGAAAAAACGAAAGCAACGCCGGAAAAAGAGCAAAGAGAAAAAGACGGGTCCGGCGATGGCGGAGGGCCCTGCCCTGCCAAGGACAGGCCGGGCAGCTCGGAAGCCGCGCGGGCGCTCCGCCCTTCGCGCGCGGGCACGCGCGTTCCATAAAAACAGGCTGCGCTCCGTTCTTCCCCGGCGGCGACTGTAAACGCAAAACGGAGAAAGTGTGCCCGGAGGAATGGGGATGTGAGCAGAGAGCAAGGAAAAACGACATCAGGACGCCGCGGACAAGGCTCCATGTTCCCCGACGAAGTCCCCCGATGACTGCCGCTCGATGCAGAAAAAAATCCGCTCCTTATGCATAACATTTTTCTATCTGTCAAACGAAATCTTTACCATGTCTGAAAAAACATTTTATCGAGCATTCAATACAAAAAAATGTTGCTTCAAAAAAATTTTTTTTGCCATAAAAAAAGTTTATTACTGCATCATCAAGTTTACCTGTAAACCTTTATCCCGCATTGTTTCTTTCCATTTTTTAACGATAAATAAAATTTTCTTGCAAAGTGCAACACACCCCTTTTTTCTGCTGGCGTTAACTATAACTCTATGCTATCCGCTATCTTCCCAAACCCGAACTTCTATCGTCACACCTGTGCCGAACCCGTTTGTGCTCGAAAAATACTCCGGAATCGTCCCTCGCCAGGGTTCGGAAAAGCATCGGCGAGCGACGCAAGTTCCGAGGAAAACAGCATGGAGGCCTCTTCATCATGACGACCAAAGGCGCTCTCGGCAATCTCATCAACCGCTACGCCGCGGTGCTGAAGAAATGCCGCATCATCAATACGTTCGGCTCCCTCGCCGCGGCGGCCCTGCTCCTTGCAAGCATCGCCGGCCCGGCCATGGCCGTGGACAACATGTTCGACGACTTCATCCCCGCCGATCCCGACTTCGTGGTCAGCAGCGGCGCCGACGTCGGCCCGCCCAAAAACACCCACCACCTCACCGAAGGTCAGACCGGCATTTCCTGGGGCGTGGCTTCCGGCGCCGATACTCCCGCCGTCGTCTATGCCGACGCCAACAATCCCAACGCCGAAAACTACGGCAACATCTGGGTGAAATCCTCCGAAAAAGGCGGCTACGCCGAAGGCATGGGCGGCAAAACCGGCACCGACTTCACCCTCACCAACTCCGGCAGCATCTTTGTGGACGGCACTTCCGCCTCCGCCACCAAGGGCATGGGCGTCAACCCCAACGGCAAGGCCTTCAACGAGGGCGTCATCGCCGTGCGCAAGGGCAGCGCCATGACCGATAATTCCGGCTCCGCCAACAAAACCCTTGTGAACAAAAACATTATCTCCGTGGAAGACGCCGAAGGCATCGGCATCTTCTACCGCAAGGAAAACATCACTTCCGGCGAAGTCACCAATGATGGCGACATCTACGTCCACAACGGAGGCATCGGCGTCGCCATCACCAGCGACAAGAACGAAGAAGCCTACCACAACAAGTTCTTCACCAACACCGGCCTCATCAGGGCCGATGAAGGCAGCACCGCCATCCGCGTTTACAACACCGAAAACGCCACCATCAACCTCGAAGGCAAAAGCCGCGTGGACGGCCTCATCAGCCTCCAGGGCAAGAACAACAACCTTCTCATCGACGGCGTAGGCTCCTATGGCGTGGAAAATCTCTACGTCAAGGGCTCCTTCTCGGGCGAAATCAGCAATCACAGCAACATCAACTTCACCGACAATTCCCAAATTTCCCTGGACGACTCCCTCACCATCGACAACACTTCCAGCGTCATCCTCGCCAATACCAGCCTCGTCCGGGGCCAGGACTCGCCCGAATCCGCCCTCTTCCTCGTCAACGATGAAAAAACCGCCGTCAACGGCGGCATGAGCACCCGCGGCACCGCGTCCGTCGAACGCATGGAAAGCAGAGACGGCCGCGTTTCCCTCAAGGGCGCCGTCGTCGGCGACAACACCTTCGTCGCCCAAAACGAAGGCCAGCCCGTCGGCGTCGTTTCCGCCTCCCTCGCGGACGGTCGTTCCCTCGACATCGACCGCTCCCTCTTCTCCGGCAACTCGCTCAAAGCTTCCGCCGGAGTCTCCTCCCTCGGCGGCGCGGTCGTTTCCGTGTCCGGCTCCGAAAAAAGCCGCGTGTCCATCGCCCATTCCGACTTCATCGGCAACTCCGTCAGCGCCTCCGAAGGCCGCGGCGGCGCCATCTTCAACAACGGAACCGCCCTGTCCATCACCGACAGCTCCTTTGAAAGCAATCACGCCTCCTCCCAGGGCGGCGCCATCTTCAACAGCAAGGGCGGCAGCCTCACCTTCAACGGCGTGAACGTCTTCTCCGGAAACACCGCCTCCACCGCCTACAACGACATCCACAACGAGGGCTCCCTCACCGTGGCCGGCGGCGTCACCAAACTCGCCGGCGGCTACACCCAGCAGGGGGCGCAGTCTTCGCTCCGCGTGGCAAGCGGCGCGTCCCTCATCATAGGCATGCCCGACGCCGGCGGCGTGGAACCCGCTTCCGGCGAGGCCCTGCTCGCCCTCGGTCGTCCCCTCGATCTCGGCGGCGGCAGCCTCCACGTCGGCGATTCCCCCGCACGCAGCGCCTCCAACGTCATCTTCGGCAAAAACTCCCTGTTCGTGGTCGACGGTCTCGCCGCCAAGTCCGGCCCCGTGCTCTCCGGTTCCGGATCCATCGCCGTGGACGAAGG
>NZ_DBMAHT010000064.1:0-10907 GCF_057866825.1 Mailhella sp. | reverse complement strand
GTGCTACTTCGGCTCGTGGGACGCCTGGGCCGCGTCCCGCGCAAAGCCTTTGCCGCATCCCGGCCCGCTGCGCTGGCGCGTGCTTTCGCTTCTGCTGGTCTGCCTGGCGGCGCTGGCGCTTCGCCGCTTTGCGTCGCTGCCTGCGGCCGTGGCCTGCGGCGCGGCGCTGGGGCTCGTCATGATTCCCGCAGCCTTCTTCGTCAGCCGCCGCAGAGGCTGGGCCGCCTACTGCACCCTGATTTGTCCGCTGGGGCTGCTTTCCTGCCTTGCGGGCCGGCTTTCCCCCTGGCGCGTGCGTCGATCCGCCACGTGTACGCTCTGCGGCGCGTGTACGCGCGTCTGCCGCTACGGCGCGCTCACGAAAGAACGTCTTGAAGCCGGAGGCCCCGGACTCTCCTGCACATTGTGCCGCGACTGCCTGAACGTCTGCCCCCGCGGCGGCCTGACCATGACCTGCGCCGGGCATGGCGCAGGAGGCCGCGCGGAAAAGGCGTTCGTTGTTCTGGCGTGCGCGCTGCACGCGCTCTTTCTTTTCTCCGCCATGGTGTGATGCCGGTCGGCGCAGTGGCGCGTCATTTGTTCTTGTGCGCCGTGTGCCCCTGTGCCATACTGAAAAAGAGTGCCGGGAGCCTGCGCTCCGTTTTTCGGATGCCGTTCTCCGCGCCTTGCCGCGTTCGGAGGAAGACGAACCTTCGGAGGCTCTTTCGCGGCGCGCCGGTTCATCATTCCCCGCTGACGGCGCTTGTTCACGGCACGGATTTTGCATGGAAAAGCGTGAAAGGAGCGTCAACATGGATCAGAGCCTTTCCTACATTGAAGCGCTGAACAGGGAAACCGGACTGGATATTCGGCTTTCCGACGCCGGGGCCGCGTATCTGATGCTCGACGGCCGCGGACTGCTGATCCAGTGGCTGGAGGCGCAGCAGATGTTCGTGATCTACGCGGAAGTGGGGCCCCTTGCGGGCTGGCGCGACGGCGAAGTGCTGCGTCGGCTTCTGGCCGCCAACTTTCTTTTCATGCAGACCCGGGGCGGGGCGCTCAGCTACGATGCCGCCGCCAACATGGTTGGCATGAACTATGCGCTTCCCGTGTACGGTCTTTCGCCGGAAGACTTTGTGAAGAAGCTCGACGCCGTGCTGACGCTGACGGAAGAGTGGAGAGATGAGCTGCGCCGCCTGTGCGCGGAGCAGGAAAGACTTGCCGGAGGTGAGCCCCCGGAAGACGACTCCCTTTCCGCCGTGCAGAACATGATGCGGGTCTGACCCCAACGAGGAGGCTGCCATGCCTGTTGATCTGAACACGCTGTTTCAGAACGTTTCCGTTCTTGACGACAATGTGCAGTTTCATGCCCCCGCCGCCGACGATCTGCGGCAGGGCAGCGCGCTGCACGGCCTGAAGAAGCATTTCGAGTCGGCCCGCGCCGCGGAAAACCGGGCGGCGGTGCAGGCGTTCATGACGGCCATTTCTCAGCATCCGGCCTATGCGGCGCAGCTCGGCGCGGTGCGCGCTCCGCTCGACGAGCTCATGCAGCGCGGCAGTCCGCTCACGGCGGGCGCGGTGCGGCAGACGCAGCTTGCCCTGAACATGCAGCTTGCGTCCGTCGCGGGCGCGGAGCTTGTCCGCCGCGGCAACCTTCCGGCGGGGCACGCCTCGTCGTTTGCGTGGTTTGCGGCCTCGCGCGGTCTGCCGCTCGGCGACGAAGCGCAGCAGGCGGCGGCGCTGAAATCGTATCTGCTTTCGGAAGTGTGTCCGAAGTTTGCGGAAGGGCTGAGCCGTCTGCCGGATCTTGGCGACGGCGAGAAGAACCGGGCCGCGCGGGAGCTCATGCTGCGGATGCGCGGTCCGCTGGAAGGCCGGAACGGTTTTTTCGCCCGCGAGCTCGACCGCGAACTTGCCCGCGGACTGCAGGTGTTTGACTTTCGGGATTTTGAGCGGGCCTTTGCCGACGCCTGCGCGCAGGACATGGATCTGGCGCGCTTTCTGAGCGCCGAGGATCTGGAGGCCGTTGCGGCGGAAGAGAAGCCCGCAGACATTCTGGCGGCGCTTCACGAAGCGCGGGACGAGCTCGGGGCGGACGGCCTGAGCGCGCTGTGCAACAAGCTCATCGTGCGTTCGGGGCCGCTGTCCACGCGCGAGGAGCGCGCCTTTGAAATCAGGGCCTGTCAGGTGGAGATGGCGGGCGAGCTTGCGGCGGGCGTGGCCATGCAGCGTCATGGTCTGCCTGCGAGCTTTGCCGTGGCCGTGGGGCATCATCCCGAAGTGGAGACGCTTGCGCGGGAGAGGCTCGGGAGCGTCTCGCCGATGCACATTCCCGACGGCAGGGAGGTGTTCGACGCGCTTTCCGAGGCGGTGGAGAAACTGCTGGAAGAGCATCTGCCGCTGCTTCAGGAACTGGCCGTGATGGCGCAGAACCCGCCCGTGAAGCTGGATCCGCCGCTCACGCTGGAAACCATGCCGCGGTACATCAACGCCATGATGTTCGGCGATGTGCTGCTGGAGCCGCTGCTGCACGACGGCGCGGCGCTCGATGAGTTTTTTCTCGACCGTCTGGTGGGGCTCACGCTGTCGCTCGATGCCGCAACCCACGCGATGGAAGGCGATTTCGGCGCCCGCGACAGGAATAGCGTGCTGGAAAATACCCTTTCGCTGATTCTGGCGCGTCGCGGCGTGCCGCAGCAGATGCTGCCGGAAATGGTGTCGCGCGCGGTGACGAAGTTCGGACGCCTGGCCTCGGAACTCAATTCCGCGGCGGGCGCGATGCGCAGCGGGGCCTACGGACGGGACGCCATGATGATTTCGGCAAGAATGCTGCCCATGGCGGGAGCGCTTCAGATATTCGGTCAGCAGCTCATTTCCGCCATGAGCGACGAGCAGCGCAGCGGCATGAAGCTCGACATGTTCAACGCGCCCGCCCCGGGAGCGGACGTGCGGGAGCTGCGTCGACGGGGAGCGGCGTTTACGGAGGGCACATTTCAGAGTGACGTTCCGCTGAACCGGCTTTCCGAGGAGGTGCGCGACTTCGTGGGCGCGGCGGGCGTGCGTCTTCCGGCGATGGATCCCGCCGTGGCGGCCGGTCTTGCGGACGAGCGGGCCGGACGTCTGGCCGCGGACAATCTTTCCATGATGGAGGCGGTGCTCTCCACGCTGATTCCCGAAGGGACGCGCGGCGTTGTTCCGCACACGGGGGAATTTCGGGCGCTGATGGCCGAGGCTGCGGCAACGCGGGACTTCTCCGGCATCGACATGGAGCGCGTGAATCTTGAACCCATGCGCGAAGCGGTGCGGCGTGCGGCTGCCGACGTGACGAAGGCCGCCGTGGACGCGGGCCGGGCCGTGGATCCTGCGGCGGTGCGCGCGGCGGCGGAAGGGACGCTCGTTCAGGAAATGGAGCGCCTGCACGGAACGATGGCCGCCGTGGACGCGCTTGCGGCACGAACGGTGACGAACGGCGTGGCTGCGGGATTTACCGCGGCGGAAAAGGCGGCCATGAAGGAGGCCGCGCAGCTTTTCGGCCTGCGCGACGCGAACGTGCTTGCCTCCATTGCCTCGGCGGCCTGCAACGCATCGTTCGTGCGCGATCTGGTTTCGCTGGGCACTCCCGGCGTCACGGCGCGACAGGTGTTTATGGAGACGCATGCTCTGGTGGGCAGGTATCTCGCCATGCGCGACGCGCTGCCCGGCGACGCGGAAGGCGTGGAAAACGCGCTGCGTGCGGCGATGCTCATCGGCGCGTCGCACCTTTCCCCGGCGCAGGCGGGGGCGCTTGCCGAGGCCATGCGTTCTGTGGCGGCAGAGAGCACGGCGGGCGCGCTGCTCTGGCTTCGGGATCGCGGCCTCAAGCCGAAGGACGAGCGCATGACGGCTGCGATGTTCGACATGATGAACGCCGTGCGCGGGGAAATGGAAGCCGTCGGCGGACGCGGCGACGCGGCGCGCTTTGCCCGCTGGTACGACGCGCGACCGACGCATCCGAGCGAGATTCCGGGCGGGCACAACGGCATCATGACGGAGCTCAAGACGCTGGGCGGCAGAGACAGCATTCCCGACTATTATTTGAGCTTTGCCGGGCACAACCCGCCGCTTGCGCGGGGAGACTGGGACACGCTGGCCGCGGTGCTGTCGCCGCTCATGGAGTCGGCGAAGTCGTCGCCGCGCAAGGACATGCTGCGGGAATGGGTGGCCTCCTCCGCGGAAGAGATTCTGGCGGCCATGCATGACGGCGGAGGGCCGCTGTCGCTGCCTCGTCTGTGGGACATATTTACTGGAGGGCGTCTGGGGCCCATGCCTGCCTCGGTCACGGGCATGGACGCCGTGGCCCGCATGCTGGACGCTGTGGACACGGCGTATCATGAGCGCGTGAAGCTTGTGGAGGACGAGGCGTTTCCGGGGAGCAACGAGTGGAAGCTGTTCCACAACAGCGGTCTGGGCGTGCCGCCGCGGAAGCTGCTGGAACTGATTGAACCCGGCAGTTCCCTTTCGCTCAACGATATCCGCATGAGTCTGGAAATGACGTCCATGCGCGACGTGACGCCGGAGAGCGTGTACCGGCTCGGCGAGGATTTCGTGCGGCAGGGCCAGAGCGCGACGCTGCGCTTCACGAAGGCCGACGGCACGTCTCTGAGCGTGCATCCGGTGAAGATTCCGAAGCATGAGATTTCCGAGGATCATCCGGTGCTGCGTCCGATTCTGGATTTCTGGCGGGGCATGACGCATTCCGAAACGCAGTTCCTGCGGGTGGCGCAGGCCTTTTCGCAGACGCCGCTCATTGCGGCGAGGTTCATGAGCGGGGTGTTCCCGGGCCTGCAGTACAACGAGCACGGCGCGTTCATGATGAGCGCGGTGGAGCAGGCGGACGGCTCCATAGTCATGGACATCAACGGCGACCCGACGCTTCCGCTGCGGTTCCACGAACAGTTCCTCATCCGGCCCGACGGCTCGCACGTCTGCACGGCGTTCGAGATGAGCCGTCCGGCGCTGAACGACCGGCAGGCGTAACCAGACGCAACGCCGGAGCATGCTGAAAGGGACGCCCCGACTCGGGGCGTCCTGCTTTTTTTTTGGGGGGGGAAAAGGCGGAAGGGCGCGAAACAGGCATTCCGCCGGAATTTTTAAAGCAATGCTTTAAGTTTTTCCAAAAAGGGGAGCGCGGATGAAGGGTCCTGCGGGGTTGCGGCACGCGGCATGGCGGCGGGCGATGCGGGCGTTGCGGCCTGTTGCGCCTCTCGGCAGGCAGTGAGTCACCGTGCAGCCAGCGGCGGCACACCGGCAGCAAGTCTGCGGCTCGCAGGCAAGGTTGCGGCATCGGGCGACGACGCGCCCCGCCGGGGTAGCGGCTTCAACCTCCGCGATTCTTTTGCGATGCGGGCGTTGCGTCCTTGGAAACGCGCGGGCTCAGCGCGGATTCGCCTTCGTGATGGTGAGCACGTCGCCGTTTTTCGCGTCGGCAATGGGCGAGAGATCGGCGTCCTGAATCCGGCCCAGCGGCACGAGTCCGCGCGACCACGAAAAGTCCCGATAGAACACCGCGAGATTCCCCCACGGCGCATACCAGGCAAGATCGCCCGCCGTGGGCGTGCAGCCTTCCGGCGCGTCCCTGCCGCTGAGCCGTTGCGGCAGATCGCTGATTTTTTCCGTGCCGTTGAAGTCCTGAAGCGGCAGGGAGAGCGGCAGCATGGCGAAAAATTCGTGACCGGCGGGGCTGTCTTCCAGCGTGGCGGAAAGCGTGCTTCCGTTGATGCTGAGCGTGACCGTCGGCTCGGCGGCGCGGACTCCTCCGGCGGCAAACGCGGAAACGAACGCGGCGACAACAACGGGCAGAACGAAGGGACGGCGGATCATGACGACTCCTTTTCGGCGCGGCAAAGGGGCGGCCTCTTGTCCGCAAAAAACGCGCCGAGCCTTCATGATAGAGAATCCGGGACGTTGCGGCAAATGCCTGTGTTGCATGAGCTGCATGCGCGCAGGGCATGGATCCCTCCGCGGCGGTGTTCGTGCGGCATGGCGGCAGGCAGCGCACCGTTGCGGCCTGTTGTGCCTCTCGGCAGGCATCGAGGCATCGTGCCGCGGCGTTACCTCGGCAACGCGGTCCTGCGAGCCGCAGGAAATGTTGCGGCATCAGGCGACGATGCGCCCCGCCGGGGAGCGGCTTCGACCTCCGCGCTTCTTTTGCGGCGCGGCGGCTTCCTTTTTCCCCCTGTGCCGCAGTGACGGCGACGGATAGGCTCTCTGGAAAAAAGGGAGCTTTTTTATGGGAAATTTTGAAAAAGCGCACGATTTCACATCGCGGTGGGAAGGCGGACGCGTCGGGCATGTTGCCGATTTCGGCGGATCCGCGAATGCCGGCGTCAGTCCGGCCGCTCTCAGGGAGCAGGAAGATCTGGGCGATACTGGCGAAGACGGCGACCTTGAAGGCGACTTCGACGCCGACGGTTCCGCCCTCACGCCGGAGCGCGAGCGCAGGCGCATGCGCCGCAGGTTCTGGGACGCCCTGAGCCTCGACGACGTGAAGCCGCTCTGCGCCGTGGTGATGTACGACACCGCCGTGAACATGGGAACCGACTGCGCCTGTCGTCTTGTGCAGAAGGCCCTCGGCCTGCGCGCAGACGGCGTATGGGGGCCCGTGACCCTTGCCGCGCTGCGCACCTGTAGCGACCGCAAAACCGCCGTGGCCGTCTGCCATCTGCGCCGGGCCCGCTACCACGAACTCGTCAACGGCAACGGCAGCCTGAAACCCTTCCTCGACGGATGGCTCCGTCGCGTGGATTCCCTCGAAAAAACCGTGGAAGCCGACAACGGCTGAAGGAGACGCCATGAATGACGCTGCATGCATCGGCCGCGGCGTGCCCTTTGAACGCATCCGCCGCATCACCGGCTACCTCGTGGGCACGACGGACAGATTCAACAACGCCAAGCGCGCCGAAGAACGCGACCGCGTGAAACACTGCACTCTCGAACCCGTGAAACCCTCCGCGGAAAGGGCATAGAGAGGAGATGAGGAAGGGGAACAGGCCGGAGTCTCGGGGCAAGTTCTGATGGGGAGAAACAGGCAGGATGACAGGCGGGAGCCTCGGGCGCTGACCGAACGCCGCCGGGGGGAGGATTCCCCGACACGTCGGGCCGCCCGAGTTCCTCACGATTTCAGGAAGTCCGGGGCGTGGGGAAGAGCGCCTTCACGTCGTCCGTGAGGCGCGGGCGGCGCTGAGGCGTGTCCGGGGCGTGGAAAAAAGATTTTTCAGAGATGGTTCGACGCCTCGCTTCGGAAGAGCCGGGGAGACGGAAAAGGAGGGAGGCGGAAAAGGGGAAGGAAAAAGAAGGAAAAGGACGGGAGAAAATCGCCGGGGCCCGCAGCACAGCGGGCTTCCGGCTTTTTTTGTGGGCTACTTTTTGTCCCATTCGTGCCCGTTGGCCTTCCACCAGAGGCACGATTCCCGGCACCAGTATTCGGTAACGATGAAGGCGTCCTTTTCGTAGGTCAGATCCGTGGGGCGGCAGCCCGTTTCCTCGCAGGGCATTTTGCACAGCACCACAAGGTTGGAACGCTCGCCGTGCGGGCAGGGATATTTCTTCTTGTTTTCTTCCATGATCTCGTCCTGTCGAACATGCTTTGTCCGCCGCTTCGGGGGCGGGCGTTGCCGGCGCAGGCGCGGGGCTGCGGGAACAGGCCGTCACGCCGGAATCTTCGTTGAGAGGTTCTCGCGGGAGCGCCCGGGGCGTCTGTGCCCGGGCGGCTGTCCTTCGGCGTTTCGCGCCGCGCTTCTGCGCAGCCGCAGCATGGCACAAAAAGGCCCGGAGCGCCAGCGCGGCCCCGCCGTTGCGACCGGCCCCCGCAGAGAGGCGAAAGCGCCGGGGCATCGTGCGCTTCGGAAAAAGCCGGGCGTTCGCCCTGCGCGCGCTCGCCCGTGGCGATTTTTCGGGATGGACGGATGAAAAGCTTCCGCCCCTCGCGCGGTCGCGCGCCCAAACTGCTGTTGCCGCTGCCTTCTCCGTCGAGCGTCCGCCCCGCGCGTCCGTTGCCCTGGTCTGTGGGGGCCTGCGTGTTTTTCAGCAGCGTTCGCCCTGCAAGCATCCGCCGTCCTGCGCGTGTCGCTTCGGGGAAGTCAACATTGTTCTCTTTGAAAAAGAATTGGTCAATTTTTTGACATGGACCTGATGACATGCCACGAAAGTTGGCGTTTTTGCGGGGCGTCGTTCGTGCCGCGGCTGCACGAAATACGTTCCGGCGCAGGGCATTGGCCCGTCTGCGCCCGCCTTTTGGAGCGGCAGGGCGTGGAGAAGCGCATGGCATGCTTCTTGCATACTGAAAGACGCAGGGGGAATCCGTCCGCTCCCTGTGTCTTTCTTGCCTGCCGGGCGCTTTCGTGACATCCTCCATCCAAACCTACGGAGCAGCACCATGCCGAGATCCATTTCATCTGATTTCACGGCGTTCAGCCGCATGGCCGATTCGCTGAGCGATAATTCCAGTCTTGTTGTGAAGAACGGAGGTTTTGCCGCGCAGGGCAGGGTCGGCACGTTCTTCACTCTCAAGTCCACCAACAGACAGGCCGGCGACGAGCTCTTCAGCATGGTGCGGCAGAAGTACGGCAACACCGTGGCCGACGCGCTGGCTCCCCGCCTGCGCGGCGTGCGCGAAGAGGGGCGTCCGCTCAGCGCAAGGCTCGTGCGCGACGTGCTCCACAGCGCCGCCGACATGGCCGACGGCCTTTCCCGCATCAATGCCGACATGGCCCGTCACTTCGTGCTCGGCAACACCGGCCCGGGCGACACCCGCAACATCGCGCACGCCTTCAACGAGTTCTGCGCGGCGAACGGCATGGATCCGGCGGCGCATCAGTCGCTCATGGCCGAGTTCGGCAAGGCGGTCATCCGGGCGGCCACGGCCGAAAACGGCAGGGTGATGAGCTACGAGGATTTGAGCGCTATGGTGCGCACGGCCTCCACGCCCGATTTGAAGAGAGCCTGGAACGAAGTGCGTGCCGGAGCGTTTCTTGCTTCCCCCGCAACGCACGCCGCGGTTTCCTCGCTCGCCGATTCCCTGAATCTCGATGCGGCGCAGCGCCAGCAGCTCGGCCGCGTGGTCAACATGACCGTGCATCACGAGGCCGAACTTGCCGCCGACGGCAACCGCGTGTTCGACGATCAGGCAATGCTGCGCCGCATTGCCGACGGTTCCCTTGAGGAAGGGAAGAATTTCGCCTTCGCCTGCGGCAAAAATGTGGATGTGTCGCCCATGGCGCAGGACGCCATGGTCTGGACCACGCCTGCCACGGCGGCGGACATGGCGGTGGTGACCAGCCGCTTTTCGGGCAGCGGGATGGGCTGCGTGGCGCTGATTTCGCAGCGTCTCGGCGAAATGCGGGCTCTCCAGCCCGACGGCCTCCTCACCCGCGAAACCATCTGGCAGGGCTGCTTTCACGAACCCATGCCCGCCGAACGAAAGTACGAAAGCCTGCGCGACTTCAACAACGCCATGTTTGCGCGGCTTGCCGCCGTGTTCGAGCAGGCGAAGCCCGGCGATCTCACGGCGCCCACGATGGGCATGACCTCACTTTCTTCGGGCGTGACTCTGGATAAGGCGGAGGCCGGTCTGCGCGGCCCGGTATCCCTGTCCATCGACGATTTCGTGAATCGTCCGTCGCTTACGCCTCCCGGGCTCCTGGGCACGCTGGACCAGGTGGAAGCCTCTCTCGCCAAGGACCTCAATCGTCGCGGCACGTCCGGCGCGCTGCCGGGCTACAGCCCCATCGTGACCTTCGGCGTTCCGGGCGGCCCGGTGGACACCGTGAACATTCACGACACCTCGGCGTTCACCGAAGAGGAACTTGCACGCTTCAACGTGGGTTCGACGTCGCCGGTCAGTGCGGAACTTGCGCGGCGCGCGGTGGCGCTTTGCAACGGCAACGACGTGCAGGCGCGGCAGGTCATTCTGAGCATGGGGCAGAGCGGCGCGTTTCTGGTGCGGTCCAACAGTCATTTCACCGGCATTTATCAGTCCGAACATTCTCCGCTGGACATCGACGTGCGCCGCGAGGAAAACGGCAACGTCACCATGCGCTTTTACAAGCCTGCGGCCTCGCCGCTGGACATGGACTACACCTACACCATCACGCCGGACGGGCGCGGCACGCTGACGGCCTGCCGAATTCAGGCCCGTGCGCCTCAGACCGCCGCGGCGGGGAATTGAACTTCATTTGAGGATATGAATCATGCCTGATGCCTTTACTTCTCTTTTGTCGGCGCTGGCTCCCGCGCTGGGACTGCCGGAAATCACCGTGCGCGAGGACGATCCTTCCTGCCTTCTGGTCATCGACGATTTTGAAGTCAGCCTGCGCTGGCTGCCGGAAGCCGACATGGTGATGATGTTCACCGTGGTGGCACCGCTGCCCTTGGAGGGGCGGGAAGCGCTCTACGCCGAGCTTTTGGACGCCAACACGTTTTTTCACGGCACGCAGGGCTTTACGCTGGCCGCACGGGAAGACACGGGAGTGACGCTTCAGGGCGTGATGTCCATGCGCATGCTCGACGGCTCGAACGTGGCGCAGTGGGTGCAGAACTTTGTGGACGTGGCTTCGGAGTGGCAGGCCGTCTGCCTGAAGGAGCCGGAAGCGCAGCCCGGCGCGCAGCCGGAGCCGCAGGCCGTGTTCCCGCAGGACATGCTGCGGGTGTAGAACGCTGATCCGTCGGACGGGCGAAGTGCAGGGGAGTGCCTGCAAGCGTTCGTGCCGAAAAGAAAGGCCGCCTTCGGGCGGTCTTTTTTTGTGCGCTCCCGCTGCCCGGGAGGAGAAAAGAGGAGAGGGAAAAGGAGAACCGGCGGGGGATGGACGGGAAAGGCGGCGCGCTGCCCGGGGGCAGCATCATGATTTTGGGCCGTCATCGTGTTGTGCGGGCTCCATGTTGTGCGTTTTTGG
>NZ_DBMAHT010000063.1:0-11339 GCF_057866825.1 Mailhella sp. | reverse complement strand
GTGGGTTCAAGTCCCATCCGCTTCGCCATTCAAGGTCCTGCAAACATGTGTTGCGGGGCTTTTTTTTTTACCCTGCGGGGAACGTCTCCGTGCGTGGACGACGACTGATGCCGCAGACAGTCTGATTGCGGAACCGCGCCCGCCTGGGCTGCCCCCGCGTTTAGGGAAAAAGGCCGACGAGCGA
Source organism: Mailhella sp. (assembly GCF_057866825.1). Classification (NCBI taxonomy): domain Bacteria; kingdom Pseudomonadati; phylum Thermodesulfobacteriota; class Desulfovibrionia; order Desulfovibrionales; family Desulfovibrionaceae; genus Mailhella; species Mailhella sp. The sequence goes on along the minus strand of NZ_DBMAHT010000063.1, from coordinate 11,155 downwards.
GGAAAGCTGTCCGAGGCGCCAATACACATTCTTCGCGGAGCACGACGCGCACGCCCCGGGACAGTCGCGCCTCCCTCCCCAGGAGACACGACGCACGCTCCTGCACTGAGTGAGTCCCCTGTTTCTGCCAAACGCGGCGTATTGGTTTCGGACTCACAATGTGCTTCGAGGAAGCACAACTCACACACGTCTGTGCGGAATGAATCGCCCCCTTTTCTGCGCCGGTCGCTTCTCTCGATGAAACACAGTGCAAAAGCATCTGAGCCAAGTGCTGCCCCATGTTCAGCCGGACGTCGTCCTTATTTCTGCGACGGGCGCGCTTCTCCCTCCCCCGGAAACAGCAAGAGACAACGTCGGTCCGAACTTTCGGGCCGACGTTTTTTTGCCCGAATCTGCATCCCATTGTCGGGGCGTTCCGGGGCGAGGCGATACGCAACAAGTTTCAATACCCCCGAAGCAAACGCGCCTGCGAAAGAACTCTCCCCCTCCTTGTCTGCGCCGGACCCGGCCCTCAGCGCTCCTCTGGTGATGCGCTAAGCTCTCACACCTGTACCACGGCCCACATTGCCCGCCTTCGCGGGCAACGCGCCCCTCACGCTTCCGCCCGTGAATGATGCCGCACATCGCTCCACGCACTGCTCCTGCCGACGCCTCTCATCGGCCCGCACCTCCCCACTTTTCCCGGCGAGTGAAAAGCCTCCCCATCGCGCATGTCCTTCGCCTTCTCGCCTGATCCCGCGCCGTGCCCCGACATCACCGAGCCGAACGGCTCCCGAGTTCCCACAGCGCAGACTCTTGATGCCGCCCTCTTCCCCGACGACGCAGACTTTCCCTGCCGCCCCATCCTGAAGCTCTTTGCCATGTCGTCAGGCAGAGAAAATATGCTCATCGACAAGACCGCCCGGAACTGAAACCTTAAACTGACAACTTCCCTTCTTCTCGCACACGCTCCCCCTTCACTGCACTCCTTCCCCGTCCATCAGTGCCCCCTGTGCTTTTCTCCAGCACAAGCCCATTCCGCTCTCCCCCCCCTCCGTCCTGTTCCCTGAGTCCGAGTCGCCGGGAAGGCGAATCTCCCATCCGGTCTCATGTTCTTGAATGAACGCGTCTGCAACGCAACGTTGTCCTTGCTCCCAACTATGCTTGTTCTCTGATTTTCCTTGGCTTTTCTACCCGTCGCCGCTCTTCCCTGCCGCTGCGGAACAAGACTCGTCCACGTTCTCCCCCCCATCGTTCCGTACCCGGCCCGAACACTCTTTTCTTAAAATAAAATATCTTATATTACCAATAAAAACAAATAATTATTGATTAATTCACTACAGCGGGCACCTTCAAGGCATATATTTTTCAAAAAATAGTACCGTGATTATTTTCACGAAACACGAAAATTTATAAATAATAGTCATAAGAACACCTCAAAAAGGTCACCTCTTCAACTTCATATTTTCTACAGGAGTTCAGTATGATCATCGACTTTCGTCTTCGTCCTCCGTATAAGAGCTTTACCGGCATGGGTGGTCTTTTCGGTCCTACGGGAAGCGTCAACTGCTATCCTCTCAACAGCGCCGACGCATGGCCTGTTCCTTCTGCAACCAATCCCGACATGGACAAGTTTTTTGAAGAAATGGAAGAGGCAGGCATCACGAAAGGGTGTCTTCTTGGTCGTCGTTCATCAACGGTATGGAGCGGTGTAAAGAGCGAAGACATTCACGAACTGTGCTCGCTGCATCCAGACAAGTTCATCGGCTTCGGTTCCATCGATGCTTCTGAAGACATCATGGAGTCCCTTGCGCTCGTTGATCAGGGCAAAAAGGAATACGGCTTTCGCGGCATGGTCTGCGAACCCGGCAATACCGTGCCCGCCTGCTATCCCGACGACCGCCGCCTCTATCCCTTCTATGCCCGCTGCGTCGAGCTGGACATGATCGTGGTCATCTCCATGAGTCAGTTCCTCGGCCCGAACATCTCCTACGCCGATCCTTCCCGCGTGCAGACCGTGTGCCGCGACTTTCCCAAGGGCAAGTTCGTCATCGCCCATTCGGGCTATCCCCATGTCATATCCGCTCTCGCCGCGGCCGTGGCCGAAAAGAATCTCTGGCTCATTCCCGACGTGTACTGGACCGTCACCCAGGTGCCCGGCAGAGATCTCTGGACTCAGGGCGCCAACTGGCTCCAGGGCAGACGCATTCTTTTCGGCACCGCCTATCCCTTCCGCGGACTCCCCCAGAGCGTGTATGAAATGAAGCGCCTCGGACTGCCCGAAAAATTCTACAACCGCATCATGTACGAAAACGCCCTGGAACTTCTGGATATGTAATAGGAGTCGCCATGACCAGCGAACACGACATTGCCCGCGCGGCGAATCTCATCTCGCGCCTCGAAAGAATGCCCCTCAACAAGTCGCTCTACGCCGCCATCGCCACCCTGGCCTGGTGCTACATTCTTGAGGCCTTCGATCTCGGACTCATCGGGCAGGCCGTCGCCGTTCTGAAGCAGCTGTGGAATCTCGATTCCAGCGCAGTAGGCATTCTGGGATCCTGTTCCACGGCGGGCGTCATCATCGGCACGGCCTTCGCCGGCAAGCTCGCCGACAAGTACGGAAGAAAACGCATCCTCATCTGCGGCACGTTCATCTTCACCTTCTTCACCCTGATCGGCGCCTTCTACGAAAACTATCACTGGATAGTCTTCACCAGATTCATTGCCGGTCTCGGCGCAGGCGCGGTATTCCCGCAGCCCTATCTGATGATTTCCGAGCTCTCCCCCGCAAAGTATCGCGGCAGACTGGTCGGCGCATGCAACGCCATTCTCGGCGTGGCCTACATTCTGCCTGCGGGGTGCGGCGCGTACGCATTGCAGAATCTGTCGCTCGAAGCGGCGTGGCGTGTTCCCTTCATTGTGGGCGGACTGCCCGTGCTCACCCTGATTCTCATCCACAAGTACCTGCCCGAATCCCCCCGCTGGCTCATGCTGCACGGCAGATTCGACGAAGTCAGAGACATGGTCATGCGCTTTGAAAAAAGCTGCGGCATCGCTCACGACGACAACTACGTGGATCCCGACATTCTCGCGAGCCTCAGGCACTCCAGCGAGCGGAGAAGCACCCGCAAGATTTCCTGGACCACCATCTTCCGGCCGCCGTATCTGTCCCGCTCCCTCATGTGCTACGGTCTGTATTCGGTCACGCTCATCACCTGGTACGTGGTCATGGTGTACCTGCCCACCATCATCTCCAATCACGGCATAGCCCTGTCGTCCGCCGTGGCTCTGGTGGCCGTGTTCAACATCGCCTCCGCCACCGGTTCGTTCGCCATCGGCCCCGTGGCCGACAAGTTCGGACGCCGTCCCGCCACCACCCTGTTCATCGGCATCGCCATCGTGTCCTTCCTGCTGCTGCCCTCCACGGAATCCAGAATCGGCCTGCTGGTTCTCGGCTGGCTCTCCGTCTGCTTCGGCGTGGGCACCAACGCCATCTTCAAGGTGTACATCGCCGAACAGTATCCCACCGAACTGCGCGGCATGGGCGTGGGCATCGGCGAGGCGGTGTGCCGCTTCATCGGCGGCGTGCTGGCCACCTACTATCTGGCCTACATCGTGGACGCCGGCGGCATCAACAGCGTGTTCTACTTCCTGGCTGCGGCCTATGTCCTCTCCATCGTGGGCATGTGGATATGGGGCAGGGAAACGGCCGGCAGAAACGTGGAAGAAGCCTCGGAATAAAGGAGCACGACATGCGCGTCATCGCTTTCAACGGAAGTCCGAACAGGCGCGGCAACACCTTCATCATGCTCCGGCACTGTCTGGACGTGATGGAGGCCGAGGGAATCGAAACCGAACTCATCCACATAGGCGACTCCCTTCACCCCTGCCGCGGATGCAACGCCTGCCGGAACGGCAATCTGGGACGCTGCATTCTGGATGATCCCCTCAACGACTGGTTCGACAAGATAACGCGCGCCGAAGGTCTGCTGCTCGGTTCCCCGACCTACTTCTGGGGCATGCATCCTTCCATGAAAAGCCTCGTCGATCGCACAGGCTATCTGGCCCGGGGAAGGCTGCGCGCGGGGGAAAACCGCAACGCGCTCTTCCGCAAGGTGGGTGCCGCCCTCGCCGTAGACGGCTACAGCGGGGCTCCGCAGACCGTGCAGGCCATGCAGACGCTGTTCATGGTCACGCAGATGATTGTGCCGGGAGCGGCCTACTGGCCCATTGCCAAGGGCGCGGGCCCCGGAGACGCAGCGCGCGACGCCGACGGCATGCGCTACGTTGAAGACCTCGGCAGGCAGATGGCGTGGCTCATAAAAAAACTCAACGCATAACCAACCCCGACGAGCAAGCTATGAACAAAGGCGAACTCACCATTACGGACTGCCGCGCCCGGCCGGACACCAAAGAATTTCTGGCCGCCCTGAACAGCCCGGAACTTCTCAACGACATGCGGAAACTCGGCCGCACCCCGCCCGCGACGCCGCGCACGCTTGACGAGTGCATCCGCTTTTTTGAAAGCGAAGGCGTATCGCGCATCGTCTGCATGGGGCGGGACATGGGCTCCTCCGGCGGCGTGACCGTGGACAACGCCTACGTCGCCTCCCTGGCGGCGGCGCAGCCGGAACACATCGTGGGCATTGCGGGCATTGATCCGCTGCGCGAGAACGCCGTGGAAAACGTGCGGCACGCCATCGTCGATCTCGGCCTCAAGGGCATTTCCATGGATCCCGCATTCATGGATCTGTACGCGGACGATCAGCGCCTCTACCCCGTGTATCAGACGTGCATGGAACTGAACGTGCCCGTGTTTCTCACCATAGGTCCGCGTCCTTTCGGCAACCGCACGCGGCTGTGCTACTGCAACCCTCTTCCGGTGGACAACGTGGCCGCGGATTTTCCGAAGCTCCGCCTTCTGATCTCCCACGGCGGCTTCCCCTGGATGCAGGAAATGATCGCCATCGCCTTCCGCAACGACAACGTCTGGTTTGAAACCTCCGCCTACTGGTTCATGCCCGGCGTATCCTCCCTCATCGTGGAAGCGGCCAACGGACCGCTGGCCGACAAGATCTGCTTCGGTTCCGCCTATCCGTTTTCCTCCGTGAGCGAAACCCTCGACAAGTTCCTGAATCTCCCCTTCAAGAAAGAAGTGCTTCCGGGCATTCTTCATGAAAACATCAGCAGACTGCTGGCAGGCTGAGCCCTGCCGTCGCCGACAGAACCCCCAACTTTTTCAAGGAGCACACTATGAACAAGCTGTTTGACATCTCCGGAAAGATCGCCATCGTCACCGGTGCCAGCGTGGGACTGGGCAGAGCCATGGCGGAAGGTCTGGCGGAAGCCGGCGCCACGGTCATCGTCGCCAACCGCAACGTGGAAGAAGGCAAGGCGGCCGCGGATGAAATGCGCGCCAACGGTCTGGACGCGCACAGTCATCCCGTGGACATCTCCGACAAGCAGTCCATCGAGAACCTGTTCAACTTTGTGAAGGAAAAGTTCGGCCGCCTCGATATCCTGATCAACAACGCCGGCATCAACCGTATGAAGCCCATTCTCGACTATCAGGACGACGACTGGAACGCCGTTATGGACGTCGATCTGCGCGGCACCTACTGGTGCTGCCGCGCCGCCTTCCCGCTCATGAAGGACAACGGCGGCAAGATCATCAATCTCGGCTCCATCACGGCCTTCAAGTGCCTGAACAACGGCTCCTCCATCTATTCCATAGGCAAGTCGGGCGTCAATCAGCTCACCAAGGTCTTTGCCGTGGAATGGTGCCCCTACAACATCAAGGTCAACGCCATTGCTCCCGGCGTGTGCATCACCCGCATCAACAAGGATCACTACGCGAAGCATCCCGAGCTGCTCAAGCGCGTGAGCGCCGGCATTCCCATGGGACACGTCTCCCAGCCTGAAGACTACAAGGGCATTGCCGTCTTCCTGGCCTCCGGGGCTTCCGACTACATGACCGGTCAGGTACTCTACATCGACGGCGGCATGTCGCTGGTCTAGCTTTTCCCCCGCAGCACGGACAAAGGCAGAGGAATAGTCATTTCCTCTGCCTTTTTTGCGCGTTATCCGGGCCGTCGTTGATTTTTTCCGTTTTTTTTAGCAAAGTTCCGTAACAGGATTCTTGTTTTTCAACGAGAGAGCGACGGAACATGGACGAACAGGAACAATTTCCCTTTCTGTACATTCCCTGCTATGTTCAGGAATTGTCTCTGGTATGGGAAAACTTTCTTCATCTCGGAAAGAAAATAACCTATAAAAAGGGCGATAAATTCTTTCTTGGCGAGAATGAGGATGCGTTCGGCTACATCAAGTCCGGCCTCACGTGCTGCTACGTGAAGGAAGAAGTCGGTCATGTCGATGAAATACGCTTCTTCATAGGCAAGGGATGCCTCATCAAGGAAACCTTCATCTCCGCCAACTACGGAAAGTTTTACACATACCACAAATGTCTCACCGACGTTGAAATGTATCAGTTCGACAGGAACATGATTCTGAGCGGCAATGCCTTCAACAATCATCCCGAACTGGTGAAGAACTACATTTTTTCCATATCCGCCAAGAGCGTTTCCGCGCAGCTCTTCGCCAGTCTGCTGAAGCAGAAATCCAATCTGCAGAAGGTGGCGGTGTACATTTACGGATTCCATCTGCTGAACGGACGCTCCCTGAGCTTCAGCCCTCCGCTGACGCAAATTCAGCTTGCGGAGCTTCTGGGCCTGACCAACCTCACCGTGAACAGGATCATCGGCAAACTGAAACGGGACAACGTCATTGCCTGCTACACCAAGAACAAACTCCAAATTCTCGACATTGAAAAAATCAAGGCGCTGCGCGTAAGCAGCGAATGACCCGCAGACGGCCTGACTCCAGAACTGCGCCCGCCGGGGCCGCCCCTTCGCGTGGGGCGAAGGACAGACGATTTTTTGCCCCCGAGCGTCGAGCGTCTCTTCGTTTCAGTCAACCGCGCTGTTGCGTTTTATTGACACCTTCTTCCGAATCTTCATCCCCGTTCCGGGGCGGCCTACTCACGGCTTGTCGAACGGCGCGGAAAGGCCGTAGGCGGCCACCTTCTTGTACAGCGTCGTGCGCGACATGCGAAGTTCGCGCGCCGTGCGGGCCATGTTGCCGCCGCTGCGGCAAAGCGCCTCGCGGATGATCTCACGCTCTCCGGCATGCGTCGGGGAAAGACCGCCTGCTTCCTGCATCGCCGTCGGCGTACTCTTCTCCTCCAGCAGAAACGACGGCAGATGCCTTCTGACGATGCGCCCGTAGCCGGAATTCACCGCCGCGCAGATGACCGCGTTGCGCAGCTCGCGCACGTTGCCCGGCCAGTCGTAGCGCATGAGCACGTCGAGGCACTCCTCGTCAATGGACACGTCCGGCACCGGCAGATGCTCAAGAAAATGCCGCACCAGAAGAGCGATGTCCTCCCTGCGGCTTGCCAGCGGCGGAATGTCGATGCTGAGCACGCTGATCCGGTAATAAAGATCCGCCCGGAACAGCTTTTTTTCCACCATGGCCGGAAGATCGCAGTTGGTGGCGGAAATCAGCCGGAAATCCACCTTGCGGGGATGCAGATCGTTCACGCGCTGAATGGTATGCGTTTCCAGCGCCCGAAGCAGCGAGCCCTGCACTTCCAGCGGAAGTTCGCCTATTTCGTCCAGAAACAGCGTGCCTCCGTCGGCCAGCTCCATGAGGCCCATCTTGCCGTTGCGGGAAGCCCCGGTGAACGCGCCCGGCGCATAGCCGAACAGTTCGGAATTGATGAACTCGCGCGAGAGCGTGGCGCAGTTCAGGCTGATGAGCGGCTTGTCGGCGCGGCGGCTGCCCCTATGCACGGCATGGGCGAAGAGCTCCTTGCCCACGCCCGTCGGCCCGACGATCATGACCGCTTCATCCGTGGCCGCGTACAGTTCGGCACGGTCTATGCGTTCGCGTATCACCGAACTCGCGCCGATGATTTCATGGCGCTCGTCGGCGCTTCCCCCTTCGCCCGACGTCGTGAACTGAAACTTCCGCAACGCGTGTCCGGCCACGTTCAGGCGGCCGAGGATGTCCGTCCAGCCGTGATCGCCGATACTCATGACCTGCGAAATGTAGCCGAACACCTCATCTTCCGCGTTGATGAGCGGAATGCGGTTGACCAGAATTCTCTCGTTGGTCATCTCGGGCCTGACGGAACTTTCGTCGTACAGTTCGCTCCTGCGGCTGCGCATGACCTGACGGGCCCGGGAATGCTCAAGAAATTCGTAGATGCTGTGCCCCGCGACCTCCTCCGGCGACTTGCCGAGGTAGGCCGCATACGCGTCGTTGATGTACCGCACGATGCAGTTTCTGTCGCACACGTACACGCCGAACGGCAGAGAACGCAGAACGGCAAGACATTCCTCCGACAACTCAAAGGCTGCGCTCATAACACCTCCCGAGCGGCAACATCTTCCAGCTTTCTTCTCGGCAACGGCGCGAACGTTCACGCCTGCCGGACTTCCCGCGGAAGGCTGCCCGGCGCGTGCCACGCCGCGCGTGAAAATACGCGCCACGCTTCGTGAAAAGCTGTTCATGTTGTGAACACTGAACAGAAAATGTTCACTATCTGAACAGCATACAATCTTGACATTGTCTCGACAAGTCAAAAAACATCCAGTTATTCCAAAGGATAGACAAAAAACATCGCCTTGGCACGATACTTGCTAGATAAGGAACAAACACCAAGGAGGTTTTGCCGTGAGTTGCGTAGCCTGTCTCACCCCCCAGGAAGAAAGAATCCAGCTCGGACATCTGTATGATATTCCCAAGGAAGGTCTCACCCCCGGCCGCAAGCGCGTCTATCGCATGCTGCAGAGACTGCGCGATCAGGAACTGCCCCGCATCAGCATGGAACGCGCCGTGCTGTTCACGGAAACGTTCAAGCAGACCGAAGGGGAGCATCTGAGTCTCCGCTGGGCCAAGGCCATGATGAACATTGCCAGGAATCTGCCCATCTTCATTGAAGACGATCAGCTTCTGGCCGGACGCTGCGACGGCAAGGCCGGACGGCACGGCATCATCTTTCCCGAACTGGAAGGCGGCTTCCTCGACCGCGTGGCCGACGCCTTTGAAGGGGAAAACCCCTACTACGACCTCTCCCACGAGGCCGCGGCCCAGATGCGCGAAATAGCCCCGTACTGGCGCGGCCGCACCATTCTCGACAAGCTTTTTGAAGCCGTGCCCGCGGAAACCCGCCGTCTCATCTTCAAGGATGAAGACTACTACGGCCAGAAATACATCATCACGCAGACCGCCTCGACCCGTTCCTCCCTCCAGTGGGTGCCCGACTACGCCAAGGTGATCAACAAGGGCTTCAGCGCCATCCGCGAAGAGGCCAGAGAAAAGCTTTCCCGCTTCGATCCCATGGACGCAAGCAACTGCCTGAACGAAATTCCGTTCCTTCAGGCTGTCATCATGACGTGCGACGCGCTGGAAATCTTTGCGGCCCGCTATGCGGAACTTGCCCGGAACATGGCCGACAAGGAAGGCAACGCCGCCCGCGCCGCCGAACTGCGCCGCATGGCCGACGCCCTGGATCAGGTTCCCATGAAGCCCGCCCGCACCTTCTACGAGGCCGTGCAGTCCCACTGGTTCTTCCAGTGCTTCTCCCGCCTGGAACAGCGCACGAGCTCCGTCATTTCCAACGGCCGCCTCGATCAGCTCTTCTACCCCTTCTACAAGGCCGAAAAGGACGCCGGAACCCTCACCGACGACGACGCCCTGGAAATTCTCGAATGCCTGTGGATCAAGATTGCCGACTACATCAACATCAGCGTGTCCCCGCAGGCCAAGGCCTTCTATGAAGGCTACGCCCACTGGGAAGCCGTCACCGTGGGCGGCAAGACTCCCGACGGGCACGACGCCACCAACGAACTTTCGTATCTCATTCTGCGCTCCAAGCGCGAAGTGCCGCTGAACTATCCCGACCTCGCCGTGCGCGTGCACACGCTCTCCCCCGACCGCTTCCTCATGGAAGTGGCCGAAACCATCAAGGAAGGCTCCGGCTTCCCGAAAATCTTCAACGACGAGGAAATCATTCCCCTGTACCTGGAAAAGGGCGTGCCCATCGCCGTGGCCAACGACTGGGCGGCCTCCGGCTGCACCGAAGTGCGCCTGCCCAACTGGGATACCTGTCTGACCCCGCATCCGTGGCTCAACCTGGGCTCCGTGCTGGAAATGACCCTCAACAACGGCCGTCTGCACTACTTCAACAACGATCTCTACGGCCTTGAAACCGGCAACGCCGCCGACTTCAAGAGCTTCGACGAGCTGTTCAACGCCTTCAAGGCCCAGCTCTTCAACATGCTCAAGCACGCCTACATCCTCGTCATGTGCGTGGAAAAGGTGCGCGCGGCCAATCTCGCCACGCCGCTCTTCTCCATGCTCCACGACAAGGCCTTCGATCAGTGCATCGATCTGCATTCCAACAACGTCAAGGGCGGCTGCAGCATCGGCTTCTTCGACATGATCGGCCTCGGCACCGTGCTGGATTCCTTTGCGGCCATCAAGAAGCTCGTCTTCGAGGAAAAGAAGCTCACCATGGACCAGATCTGCAAGGCCGTGGACGCCAACTTTGAAGGCTACGACGACATTCTGCACATGGTCGAGCACTGCCCCAAGTACGGCAACGACGATCCGTACGTGGACCAGATAGGCTACGATCTGGAAAAGGCGGCCACGGAATTCGCTCACGCCCACAGAACCGGCAACAACACCGAGCTCGACGTGCGCTACGTGCCCGTGACCTCGCACATTCCGCTCGGCAAGGTGGTGTGGGCCACGCCCAACGGACGCCTCGCCGGAACCTACCTTTCCGAAGGCTCCTCCGCCTCCCACGGCGCAGACGTGAACGGCCCCACCGCCGTGCTGCTCTCCAACGCGCATTCCAAGTTCGTGGGCCTGCCCGAACGCGCCTCCCGACTGCTCAACATCAAGCTGAGCCCCAACACCGTGGCAGGCCGCGAAGGCAGCCGCAAGCTGGTGGGCTTCATCCGCACTTTCTGCGCCCTGAAGCTCTGGCACATGCAGTTCAACATCGTCAACCGGGAAACCCTCTGCAAGGCGCAGGAAGATCCCAAGACCTACAAGAACCTGCTGGTCCGCGTGGCCGGATACAGCGCCTACTTCGTCGATC
>NZ_DBMAHT010000062.1:0-11716 GCF_057866825.1 Mailhella sp. | reverse complement strand
TACCTGGCATAAAGGAGAGGACGACATGCTTGAACTCAAACGTCTCACTTCCGTCGACGCCCTCAACAGGCTGCAGGAAGAAGCCCGGCCGCTGCTTGATCTGCGCAACTACAACCGCGCACCGAACCAGGAAAAATATCAGATTCTCATCTGCGGCGGCACCGGCTGCACCTCCTCGGGCAGCATGAACATACGCGACGCCCTCCAGGCCGCCATCGACAGAAACGGCCTGAGCGACCGCGTGAGCATCGTGGTCACCGGCTGCCACGGCTTCTGCGAACTCGGACCGCTCGTCATCTTCTATCCCGGCGGCATCTTCTACGTGCGCGTGCAGGCCGAAGACGCCGACGAGCTCATCAAGACCACCGTGCTCGAAGGCAAGACCGTGGAGAGGCTCCACTATCAGGGCCGCACCGGCAAAACCCCGCGCCACAGCTACCGCGACATGCTCTTCTACAATCTGCAGAAGCGCCTCGTGCTGCGCAACTGCGGACGCATCGACCCGGAAAACATCTTTGAATACATCGCCAACGGCGGCTATCAGGGCATAGCCAAGGCCCTTTCCATGGGCCGTCAGGCCACCCTTGAGGAAGTGTTCAACTCCGGCCTGCGCGGCCGCGGCGGAGCAGGCTTCCCCACCGGTCTCAAGTGGAAGTTCATGGCTTCCGAACCGGCCGAACCCAAGTACATGCTCTGCAACGCCGACGAAGGCGATCCCGGCGCGTTCATGGACCGCTCCGTGCTGGAAGGCGACCCCAACGCCGTCATCGAAGGCATGCTCATCGGCGCATGGGCCACGGGAGCCACCGAAGGCTACGTGTACGTGCGCGCCGAATATCCGCTCGCCATCAAGCGCCTCGGCATCGCCCTCGCCGAAGCCGAAGCCCTCGGACTCATCGGCGACAACATTCTCGGTTCCGACTTCAGCTTCCATCTGAAGATCAAGCAGGGCGCTGGCGCGTTCGTGTGCGGCGAAGAAACCGCTCTCATGCGCTCCATCGAAGGCAAGCGCGGCATGCCCCGCGTGCGTCCGCCCTTCCCGGCCAAGCGCGGCCTGTGGGAACAGCCCACCGTGCTCAACAACGTGGAAACCTTCGCCAACGTGGCCCGCATCATCACCGATGGCGCGGACGCCTTCCGTCAGGACGGCACCGAAAAGTCCCCGGGCACCAAGATCTTCGCCGTCACCGGCAAGGTGCGCAACACCGGTCTTGTGGAAATTCCCATGGGCGTTTCCATGCGCCACATCATTTTCGACATCTGCGCCGGCATCAAGAACGACAAGAAGTTCAAGGCCGTGCAGATAGGCGGGCCTTCTGGCGCGTGCCTGCCCGCCTCCATGCTCGACAACCCCGTCGATTACGATTCCCTCACCGCCGCGGGCGCCATGATGGGTTCCGGCGGCCTGGTCGTGGTGGACGAAGACACCTGCATGGTGGACCTCGCCCGCTTCTTCCTCACCTTCACGCAGGCCGAAAGCTGCGGCAAGTGCACCCCCTGCCGCGAAGGCAGCAAGCGCATGCTCGAAATTCTGGAGCGCATCTGCGGCGGCGAAGGCCGCGACGGCGACATCGAGGAACTCGAACGCCTGGCACACACCATGCGCACCTCTTCGCTCTGCGCCCTCGGTCAGACGGCCCCCAACCCCGTGCTCTCCACGCTGCGCTTCTTCCGCTCGGAATACGAGGCACACATTCACGACAAGAAGTGCCCCGCCGGCGTCTGCACCAAGCTGCTCCAGTACAGGATTGATCCCGAAAAGTGCAAGGGCTGCACCCTCTGCGCCCGCAACTGCCCCGTGGGAGCCATCACCGGCAAGGTGCGCGAACCCCACCTGATCAATCCCAACAAGTGCATCAAGTGCGGCACCTGCATGGACAAGTGCAAGCACGGCGCCATCAGCCGCGTGTAAGCCCGACCTTGAGGAGAATCATCATGAGCGATACCGTTACTCTGACTATAGACGGCCAGAAAGTGACCGCCCCCGCGGACGCCACCATTCTGGAAGCCGCAAAACTTGTCGGCATCAACATTCCCACGCTCTGCTACCATCCGCTGCTGCGCCCCGAGGGCTCCTGCCGCGTGTGCGTGTGCAAGGTGACGAAGGCCCGTTCCTTCGTGCCCGCCTGCATCGCCAAGGTCAGCGAAGGCATGGAAGTCTTCACCAACGATCCCGAAGTGCTCGAATCGCGCAAGAACATCGTGGAACTGCTGCTCGCCAACCATCCCAAGGACTGCCTTGCCTGTTCGCGTTCCGGCAACTGCGAGCTGCAGCGCGTGGCCAACAATCTGGGCATCCGCCGCGTGCGCTACGAATACAACCGTCCGCCCATGGAAAAGGACGAAAGCAATCCCTGCATCGTGCGCGATCCGTCCAAGTGCATTCTCTGCGGCCGCTGCGTGCGCATGTGCGCCGAAGTGCAGGGCGTGAGCATCTATTCCTTCGCCTACCGCGGCCTCAACGCCCGCGTGACTCCGGCCTTCAACCTCGGCCTCGGCGAAGTCTCCTGCACCTTCTGCGGCCAGTGCCGCAAGGTCTGCCCCACCGGCGCCATCACCATGAAAAGCGACACCGAACGCGCCTGGCAGGCCCTGCGCGATCCGGAAAAAATCGTCATGGTGCAGACGGCTCCCTCCGTGCGCGTGGCCATCAGCGAACCCTTCGGCGGCAAGCCCGGCGACATCGCCACCGGCCAGATGGTCAGCGCCCTGCGCCGCCTCGGCTTCGACAAGGTCTTCGACACCAACTGGTCCGCCGACCTCACCATCATGGAAGAAGGGCACGAACTCGTCGATCGCCTGAAAAACGGCGGCGAGCTTCCCATGATCACGAGCTGCTCGCCCGGCTGGATCAACTTCATCGAACTCTACTATCCCGATCTGCTGCCGCATCTGTCCACGGCCAAGAGTCCGCAGTCCATGTTCGGGGCCATGCTCAAGACCTACTACGCCCAGAAACAGGGCATCGATCCCTCCAAGATCGTGTCGGTCTCCATCATGCCCTGCACCGCCAAGAAGTTCGAGGCCGAACGCCGCGAACTTTCCGCCAGCGGCTTCGCCGACACCGACATCGTGCTCACCACCGCCGAACTCGCCCAGATGATCAAGGAAGCCAACATCAACTTCTTCGCCCTGCCGGATGAGGAATTCGATCCCATCATGGGCGAAGGCTCCGGCGCAGGCAACATCTTCGGCGCCACCGGCGGCGTGATGGAAGCCGCCATGCGCACCGCCTACAAGGTCATCACCGGCGAAGACATGGAACCCGTGGAACTCGAATCCGTGCGCGGCATGGAAGGCATCCGCGAGTCCGAGGTGGACTTCAACGGCGCGCTCACCCTCAAGGTGGCCGTGGCCCACGGTCTCGCCAACGCCCGCAAGGTCTGCGAAATGATCCGCAAGGGCAATCCCCGCGGCTGGAACTTCATTGAAATCATGGCCTGCCCCGGCGGCTGCGTCAACGGCGGCGGTCAGCCCATCAACCTCGACGCCGACACTCCCCGTCTGCGCATCGAGGCGCTGTACCGCAACGATCGCAACCTGCCCGTGCGCAGAAGTCACGACAACCCCGAAATTCAGGCCCTGTACCGGGACTTCCTCGGCGCGCCGAACAGCCACAAGGCTCACGAGCTGCTGCACACCCGCTACTATGAACAGTACCGTTCCTGCCGGAGCAAGTAGTCGTATCGCCTGAACGCTCCGCGCCCCGACCGGCATGCCCGGCCGGGGCGCTTTTTTTCATACAGGCTTTGACTTTTCCCGCTCTTGCCGCCAATATGAAACCCCGCACCGGTTCACATTCCGGCTCAATCTGTGGAGGATTTATGTCTGAAACCCGCTTTCTTTCCGAAATGTTCAATATACAGCCCCCGAGCTGGGGCCTCCGCGGCGATCCGTACCTCTGGGAAGACATGAAACAGGCCTTTGCCGACATTCCCTTCCCCTACAGCTCCCATGAGCTCGTCATGGACATTCACCGCATCTTCAAGGAAAAGACCGGCGAAGAGCTGAGCACCACCGTCCGTCCCTTCGTGGCCGCCTACGACCACGGCGGAACCTCGTCGGGCAAGGTATCGGGCAGGTTCTGGCTTCTCACGGCCATTCCGCTGCTGCTCGCCCTGCGCGACGTGGCCGAAAACAACATGGCCGAATTCGACAAGATTCTTGCCGAAGGCACGGCCCGCTTCGCCCTGCGCAGCCATCCCTGCACGCCTCAATGATGTCGGCCCGGGCAGAGCGCGCTCCGCTCGCGGCAGACGATGCCGACAAATGAAAAAGGCGTCCCTTCCAGGAAGGGACGCCTTTTTCATGCAATGACGACAAAAATCAATGAACGTGTTCGCCGCGTCTCACGCGATAGATGATGGCGCAGATCATGACGATGAAATAAATGAAGATGCAGCCCACGCCCACGAAGCCCTGAGGGGTGGAGTGCATGGCGCTGGTGATGAGTTCTCCCATACTGTGCTCCTCGAAAAGTCTGGACGGCCCTTCCGGCGAGCTGCCGGAATCACCGTTTACCTTCTCCCAAGCCCTGCAAAAAGTCAAGGCGGTTTTCCCGAACGGCTCGCCTGTTCCGACGAAATACGAAGCGGTTGCGCCATGTTCCCGCAAGAGATCCAAGGACAGGCGGGCGGGGGGCAGGGCCAGTGACTCGCATGCCGCCGCGCGTCGGCCGAACGTGCGGGCGTCCGCTCCCATGACCGACGCCCTGCCGAAACCTGCCGGGCACAGCCGGGCTCTCCGCGCGTTTTGCAGGCTCCGAAGCGCAAGACTCCGGCCTCTTTTTTCCGCGAAGCAGCTCCGCAGCCTTGCCGGACGATGCGCCCCGCGTTTTGCCGACGCCTGCCCGCGCCTTTCACTCTCAAGCGCCGCGCCTTCCGCCGCGCGAAAAAGGTGCGTCCATCCGCGCTCCCGGCTCGCCGCCACGGCGCACCATGACGGGGCGGCGAATCGGCCCATCGCCCCCGGCCTGCCGCCCCGCCGCAAGCGCCCTTCCGGCGTTCTTCCCCGGATTCCGGGCTTTTGCCTTTCCTCCCCCTCCCTGCTATGATGCCCCATCACCCCACAGGAGACGTTCATGGCATACCAAAGCAACGACACGCTGGAACTTGAGCTGCACGGCCTTTCCCCCGACGGCAGGACCGTGGGACGCAGCGACGAAGGCATGACCATTTTTGTTCGCGGCGGCCTTCCCGGTCAGCGCGTGCGGGTACGGCTCTGTCATGTGAAAAAGCGCATGGCCGAAGCCGAGCTGCTCGACGTGCTCCGCCACGCTCCCGACGAGCGGAACGCGCCCTGTCCTCACGCCGACGAATGCGGCGGCTGCCCCTGGCAGCGCCTGCCCTACGCCCGTCAGCTTGAGGAGAAAACCCGCATCGTGCAGGACGCCCTGCGCAGGCTGGGGCGTCTCGATCTGCCCGAAGGCGTGATCCGCCCCGCGCTCAGCCCGGGAGAACAGGCGGAATGGGGATACCGGAACAAGATGGAATTCGCCTTTGCGCAGGACGCCTCCGGCCGCACCACGCTCGGCCTGCGGGCGCGCTCGTCCCGCACGGTGATTCCGGTCACGCAGTGCCTGCTGCAAAGTCCGCGTGCCATGACCGTGCTCGCCGATCTCAGGGAGCTTTGCGAAAAATTCCGCCTCGTGTCCGCCCCCTCCGGCCGCAGCGGCAGGGAACGTGCTCCTCGCAGGAAAGGCTTCAGCAGCTCGGTCAGACAGAACGACATCCTGCGCTTTGCCGTCATCCGCGAGCCGCAGGACGGCGGCTGCCTCGTGGAGCTCATCACCCTGCCCTCGCCGCAGGAAGCCTCGACCGTCCGCAAGCTCGGCAGCGCGCTCATGGAAAAAAATTCCGGCGTGACGGGCTTCGTTCACAGCATCCGCGCCGCCGAGTCCGACGTGGCCTACGGCGAGCAGACCGTGTTCACGCTGGGAGAATCCCGGCTTTCCGAAACGCTCGATCTGCAGGGCCGGAAGGTCACCTTCGCGCTCGACCACAATTCCTTCTTTCAGGTGAACAGCCGCGCCGCCGAACTGCTCTACAACACCGCCGCCGAGCTCGCCGCCTCCCTGTTTCCCGGCGCAACCGGCCTCTGGGGCAGGGACTGCTGGGACATCTACTGCGGCGCAGGCGGCCTCGCCCTGACCATGGGCCCGCATTTTTCGCGCGTGTTCGGCCTCGAAAGCGTGGCGCAGGCCGTGGAGCTCGCCGCCCGGAACGCCGAAGCGGCCGGAGAAAACACAGAATACCGCTTTGAATGCGGCGACGCCGCCAGACTCGAACGCTGCTTCCGCGAACGCGGCGTGCCCGACCTTCTCGTCACCGATCCGCCGCGCGCGGGCATGGACGAGCGCACCGTGCAGGCCATACTCAAGCATCGGCCTCCGCGCCTCGTGCTCGTGTCGTGCAATCCGGCCACGCTGGCGCGCGATCTGGCGCTGCTCGCGCCCCTCTACACCATACGCGCCGTGCAGCCCGTGGATCTCTTCCCCCAGACGCCGCACGTGGAAACCGTGGCCGCGCTCTCGCTCCCGTCTCCCGGAAAGCAGGAAGCCTGAGAGCGCGAAATCACGGCAGGGCGGCGCTCCTCAGAGTTCGCCCCGCTCCAGACGCTCTCTGCGCTCTCTCTGAAAGCGGACCACGAGGAAGCTGGCCAGCACCCGGATCTGGGTGTCGTCGTCGATGGCGTTGCGGGGATTGTCCACGCCCACGAAGCCGGCCACACGGCCTTCTTCCATGAGCGGCACGGCGATGAGCCGATAGATCTCCTGACGTTCGAGCATCTCCCATTCAAGAGGGGAACGACTCCTGAGCGGCTCCTTATTATAGATGATGACGGACTTGTCGTGCAGGAAGAGTTCCATCCACCGGAACACCGCTTCCGGCGGCACCTGCTGAAGATTCTCCTTCTGCGGCGTGATGCCGGAAGCGCACCACTCGAAGGTATTGTCCCAGAATCCGGGCTTCGCAGGCGAAGGCTCAAAGAGATAGGCCCGGTCGGCCCTGTAGAATTCCCCGAGCGAGGCCAGCACCAGATCCACGGCCCGGCTCCAGTCCCTCTGACGATGCAGCACATCCACGTAGCCGGTGATGCGTCTTGCAAAATCCAGACGGGCCTGAGACTTCCGGCTGACGTACTCCCGCCTCGTGATGTCCATGCCGACCTGAAGACGCAACGTCTTCTTGTCCACGTCCAGAAGCTTGTCCTTCAAAAGAAAATGCCTGTCGCAGTAACTGTTCCAGTCCTCCCATATATGAAAGGAGTCATGGCGCAGCCCGGCATTGGGACAGAAGCTGCAGGGAGCGTCCAGCCCACGCAGCGCCTCATAGCATTTGCGTCCCCGGTAGTCCCTGACGCCGAAGATCCTTTTCCCCGCGGCATTGAGATAGTATAACTCATGCGTCAGAACGTCGCACAGGGAAATGACGTCCTCGGTCTTCTCCAGTATGGTGTGCTCAAGCGCATACCTGTCCTTTGAAGACACGGAGAGTTCCTCCCGCGCCCTGTCGTCGGGACAGGGAGCGGCCTCCAGATACTTCCTTCTGAGCACGAATTTCTCAGGGGACATGGGCCTTGCAAAGAAATACCCCTGATAGAGCGACGGATGAAGCGGCTCCAGCACGGCAAGTTCCTCGGAATTTTCCACGCCTTCGCAGCATACGCGGATGCCGCAGCCCGCAGCCAGTTCGATGATGTTGGACAAAAGACGCAGATTGTAGGCACTGTGCTGAATGCCGCTCACGAAGCAGCGGTCGATCTTGATCTCGTCGATGGACAGTTCCTTCAGCCAGCTCAGGCTGGAATAGCCGGTTCCGAAATCGTCCACGGCAATCGCTATGCCCTCTTCCTTCCAGGCGCTGAACACGGCGTTCAGATACGGATAGTTCTGAAGCTCCCTGCCTTCCGTGACCTCGATGGCGAGAGCACTTCCGGGAAGGCCGCTCGCCCGGAGCAGCTTCAGAACATCGTCCTGAATCTCCGACTGCCACAGCTGACGGTAGGACATGTTGACGCTGACGCGAAAGTCGGGAACCGTCAGCCTCCAGATGCGGCACTGTTCCAGCGCCTTCCGAATGATCCACTTGCCTACCGGCACGATGAGCCCGCTCTGCTCCAGCACCGGAATGCATTCGTCCGGGGAAATGACGCCCCTTCGGGAAGAGCGGAACCGAAGCAGCGCCTCCGCTCCTGCAAGTTCGAAGGTCTCGGAACGGATCTGCGCCTGATAGAGAAGAAAAAATCCCGAAAAGTCGTTCCTGACGGCGTTCTCCATTTCCTCAAGCAGTTCCAGAGCGGCTATCTTTCGCTCATAATCCTCGGGCATGAAGAAGCACAGTCTGTTCTTTCCCGACTTCTTTGCGGCCTCCAGAGAACTCTCGGCATACTGCAGGAGCATTTCGCTCTCCGGAATCTGATACTTCTGCAGCGGAACGCAGCCTCCGGAAATGGTGCATTCGCCCTCAAGGCTTCTCTGCACATTCCGAAAATACGCCTTCACCTGCTCCTCGTCCGTCTCCGGCAGAAGTATGCAGAAGCAGTTGCCGTTGATCCGGCATGCCCGCTGCTCGCCCGTGCAGGCGTCGTTCATGGCGTCCCTGAGCACTTCAAGAACGCCGTTGCCGCACTCCCGGCCGTATTTCAGGTTTATCCGGCTCAGATTGTCCACGTTCACCATCAGAAGATGGCCGCTCCGTCCCCGACGATGCGCCTTTTCCAGCTCCTTCAGCCACGCCGTCTGACAGCTGTCCCTGACGGGCTGCTCCAGATGCTCCTGCGCCGATATCGTTCCCAGAAAAAAACTCGCCCTGCCGCATTCATCGAAATAGCATTTTCCCTTGGTGCTGAGCCATATCAGCTGTCCGAAACGGTTCCGCATGCGGTAGTTGAAATG
Organism: Mailhella sp.; assembly: GCF_057866825.1. NCBI lineage: Bacteria > Pseudomonadati > Thermodesulfobacteriota > Desulfovibrionia > Desulfovibrionales > Desulfovibrionaceae > Mailhella > Mailhella sp. The sequence continues at coordinate 2,820 of NZ_DBMAHT010000062.1, read as the reverse complement.
ATAATGCTGCCGCTCCCGGCGGAAGGAGCCCGAAACATAGCGCTTCAGTCTGGCGCAGTCCGCGGGATATATCACCCGGTACCACTCGTCCAGCGAACAGCCCGAACGGGGAATCATGGCCGTTATTTTCTGAATATTCTCGGAAAAGCAAAACTTTTTTTCCACAAAGGAATAGTACTGATAGCACTCGCCCGTACTGTCTCCGAAATGGTTCAGCATCTGCTGACGAAGCTCACTGTTGTTCCAAAGACTATCCATCGATCCTTCTCTTCACCCTGTCCATGCAGACGTACGCAGCCTCATAAAAACATCCCGGCTGCTCCCGACGGCAACACATTTCTGCGGAAAATATGAGCTACTCTATATCAGACTGCGCCGACCTACAAGACGAGTCCCGCAGCTCTCCCTGTCGGCTTTTTTCGTCATGAAGGATATTTCCGGTTCCACCTGTCCCCAAAGAGCAGGAAAGCATGATGCCCGCGGTCTTTTTCAGACGCCCAGGACGGCTCACAGCTCCCTCCTCCTGCCGGAAAGGCGCGCCAAACTCCGCCGCCGAAACTTCCCCCACGCCCGGCAACGCTCCGGCACGGCCGCCTTTCGCCTTCTTTGAAGGCGGAAGAAGTTAAGATACACTCGTTCCGACGCCCTTTCCTGAACGGCGTCATGTGTCCCGCCGCAGATGCCGCCGCCCTGCAGGACGCGTCCTTCCCTGCCGCTCCAAAGCCAGGAGCCGCAACTTCGGCGGAAAACATGCCCCGACCCTCGGGGCCGGAGGTACCCGCATGAGACAATGCATGGATTCCGAAAACCTGCACCGCCGCCTGAAAAAGATCATCGGTCAGGTGCAGGCCATCGACCGCATGATCGACGAGGACGTGCCCTGCGAGGACATTCTCGCCCAGATCAACGCCGCCAAGTCCGCTCTGCACAAGGCCGGACAGGTGGTACTCGAAGGCCACATACGCCACTGCGTGCGCGACGGCATAGAACACGGCGACGCCGACCAGACCATAGCCAGCTTCACCAAGGCCGTGGAACGCTTCGCCAACATGAACTGACGAAAAACCGGCCCTTTCCTGCGGCCGGTTCTTTTTGGCCTTCTTGACAAACCTATACCCCTATAGGTATTTTTCAGACATGCCCACGGCTGCAGGAGGCCCCTCATGACGACAACGGACATGCTCTCGATCTGGCGCGATTTCAAGACGGAACTCACGTTTCTCATGCTTTCGGGGCTGTCGCTGCTGGCCAGCATGCTTGTGCCCGAAGCTTTTCCGGTGGACCCCGCGTGGGTCGCCATCGTGCTGTGCGGCGTGCCCATCGTCAAGGAGGCCGTCGTCGGACTGGTCACGGCCTTCGACGTCAAGGCCGACGTGCTGGTGGCCACGGCCCTTGTCGCCTCCGTGATCATCGGGGAAGACTTTGCCGCCGGCGAAGTGGCCTTCATCATGCAGCTCGGCTCACTGCTCGAAGAAGTGACCACGGCGCGCGCCCGGGCGGGCATTGAAAAGCTGGTCCGCCTCAGTCCGCAGACCGCGCGCCTTCTCAAGGACGGGCGGGAAATCATGACGCCCGCCGCAGACGTGTGCGAAGGCGACGTGCTGCGCGTGCTGCCCGGAGAAACCGTGCCTGCCGACGGCGTGATCATGCGCGGTCAGAGTTCCGTGGATCAGGCGCTGCTCACCGGCGAATCCCTGCCCGTGGACAAGGCGGAAGGCGACGAGGTGTACAGCGGCACCGTGAACCGCTACGGCTCCTTCGACATGAAGGCCACCCGCAGCGGCACGGACGGCTCCATTCAGCGCATGATACGACTGGTGCAGTCCGCGGACGCCGGCAAGGCGAAGGTCGTGCGCCTGGCCGACCGCTGGGCCACCTGGATTGTGGCGGGCGCATTCTCCGCCGCGCTTGCCACATGGCTTGTTACCGGAGAAATCATTCGCGCGGTCACCATTCTCGTGGTGTTCTGTCCCTGTTCGCTGGTGCTCGCCACGCCCACGGCCATTGTGGCGGCCATAGGAAACCTGACGCGGCACGGCATGCTCGTGCGGCAGGGCGACGCGCTGGAACGCCTGGCCGACGCCGACATCTGCGCCTTCGACAAGACCGGCACGCTCACGCTCGGCGAACCGCGGGTGCGCGCGGCGTGCAGTCTGCGCCCCGACCTCTCCGACCGGGAACTCCACCGGCTCTGCGCCGGGGCGGAACGTCGTTCGGAGCACCCGCTCGGCCGCGCCGTGGTTCAGGATTTCGGCGAAGAGGGGCAGATTCCCGACGGCGAAGATTTTCAGATGATTCCCGGCCGCGGCGTGCGCTGCACCGTGGAAGGGCGACGCGTGGCTGCAGGCAGCGCCGTCTTTCTCGCCGGCGAGGGCGCGGCCCCGACCGAAGAGGATGTCGCCCGGGCCTCGGAGTTCGTGAACGAAGGCTGCACCGTCGTGTGGATTGCCGTGGACGGCCGCCCTGCCGGATTCATCGCCCTTTCCGACATGCCCCGTGCTGATGCCGCGCAAACCGTGCGCGCCCTCAAAGATGCCGGAGTGAGACCGGTGCTTCTCACCGGCGATCACGCAAGCGCCGCGCGTCACGCGGCCCGGGAACTCGGCATTGAGGACTGCCGCGCCGAATGCCTGCCCAAAGACAAGATGCGCTTCATGGGCGAACACGCCCGCGTGTGCATGATCGGCGACGGCGTCAACGACGCTCCGGCGCTGAAGAAGGCGCATGTGGGCATGGCCATGGGCGGCATGGGCAGCGACATTGCCGTGGACGCCGCCGACATCGTACTCGTGCGCGACGGCATAGGCGAAGTGCCGCACG
>NZ_DBMAHT010000061.1:5967-11752 GCF_057866825.1 Mailhella sp. | reverse complement strand
GCAAGAAGTTTGGTTATCGATCGACTGTCGAGTTTTTACGGGAAGACGGGAATCTCTTTCTGTTGCAATTCATTTGACAATCTGCCTGAAAAAGTTTTCCCTCCTTCCCCCGGGCCCCCATCCTCTCTTTCAAAACTTTTTAATTGGGGGGCGCAACGCAAGGCGACGCTGCGCGAGTCCGAACGGCCCGGCAGAACGTCGGACAACGCGCTGAAAAGCGTTCGGGCTGCACATGGCTCCGCGCGTTCTCCGTCAGCTGCGCAGAAGGCGCAGAACGGCGCATTCGGATATCGAGCCACTCCGCAGAAAACACGCAAGCGGATTTCGGCACGCAACGCGCCGACGCAGGAAGCGTCAAAAGTGCTCGTCAGCGGATGCAGCACTCGCCGTTCAGGCCGCAGGCCGAGCCCGACACCGCGTTCAGCGATTCGCCGGAAGCAAGCGCGGCCTCGATTTTGGCTTCCACATCGTCGAAGGGCGCAAAGCCCCGCGCCACGGCGTGCAGTTCGCCGTCGTCCGTCTTCACGAAAAGCGTGGGGTACACCACGAAATCGCCGAGAATCTCTTCCGCCTCGTCCATTTCCTTCTGAGCCTTTTTCTGCACGGCCTCGGAAGCGAACGCCTGCGAAAGCGCCTGTGCCGTCACGCACCAGCGCGCCGCCACGTCGGCCTGCACGTCGAGAGCGAGCACGTCGCGCCCGTCTTCATAAAAGGCGTTTTGAAACGCTTCCATCTGCTCCAGCGCGTGGCCGGGAGCCAGCTTCTTGAGCGCGGCCATGAGCAGCGCGGATCGCGAGGAATCCATGAGCACGCTGCCCGACTCCTCCAGCAGTCCGAAAAAACCGCTGCCGAGCTTGCGGCCCGTGGTGTCGGAAAGGCGCTGGAAAAACGCCCGCAGGCGCGGCGTGCCCATGCCCGAAGTCTGCTCGGGCTCGTCCACAAGATTGCCGCACAGAACGCGCACGGGAAAGGAATGCTTCGCAACAAGCTTCTCCATGACCGGAGCAAAGCCGAAACACCAGGGACAAAAAACGTCGGTAATGTAAATGAAGGATGGCATGGCGTTCCCTTACCGCAATCCGCGCCGCTCGCCAAGAAAAAAGTTCCAGAGCGGCCAGGTTCCCGCGGGACTCGGAAACACTCTCGAACGTGTCGGGAACCTGCGGGAAACCTTTCCGTTTCCCCTCGCCCACCCGCCGTCCGACGCGAACGCCGAGAGCTTCCGCTGCGCCGAAAGTACCTGCGGCAGGAGGGAAGGCCGTGCCGCTTTCCCCGCCGCCCCGCTCTTGCCGCTCTTCCAGATCAGCGATGCGCCCCGCGCCCGTTCCCAATGGAAGGAGCGGACGCCGCCCCCCTCTTCCCCGGGCCCGCGCCGCAAAGGAACTTGACGAAGGGGAGAACTTTCCCTAGAAATATGAATTCCCCGGCATATCCACGCTTTTGTATCAGAAGGCAGCACCCATGCTTCAGAGCGAGCTTATCAGCATCATTGAACAGACGGCTCCCCTTTCGCTTATGGCGGAATGGGATCATTCCGGCGTTCAGGTGGCCTCGGCCCGCGCCGACATACGCCATCTTGCCGTGTGCCTCGATCCTGCGCCCGAACAGCTGCGCGCCGCCGTGGAAGCCGGAGCGGACATGGTGCTCACGCATCATCCGCTCGCCATGCGCCCCGCCTGGACGAGTGCGCTGAACGGCTACACCGACGCGCTCTCCATTCTGTACCGCAACGACGTGCCTCTCTACGCAAGCCACACCACGCTCGACGCCAATCCCCTCGGCCCGAGCGCCTGGCTGCCCGATCTGCTCGGCCTTGAAGACCGCGTGATTCTGGAAAAGACGGGCACGTTCGTCGCGCCGGACGGCTCCGTGGTCGAAGGCGGCTTTGGCTGCGCGGGCAGGCTGCCCGAAGCCATGTCCCTTGCGCGCCTGTGCGCCGTCATGCGCGAAGCGCTGCCGCTTGAGAGAATGTGCGGCGTAGCCCGTCTCATCGGCGATCCCGAGCGGGAGATCCGCCGCGTGGCGGTGTGTACGGGATCCGGCTCCTCGCTGCTTGAAGAAGCTGCGGCCGCGGGCGCGGACGTGTTCATCACCGGCGACGTGAAGTATCACGACGCCCTGGCCCTGGCCTCGCGCCACGATTCGCGCAGCCCGAATTTCTGCCCCATGGCAATTCTTGATGTGGGGCATTTTTCCCTGGAAGAAGAAATGATACGCCGCTTCGCGCTGCTTCTGGACAGGAAGCTTGACGACGTGACGGTGACGTTTTTGCCGGGCAGGGATCCCTTCCTGCCCTTGACCTTTCTTTCTGAAGTACCGGAGGTACTGTCGTGAGCCTCTATATTGAACAGATCCGCCAGCTTGTGGCTCTCCAGCACGTGGACGACGGCATTCACGCCGTGCAGGCCGAAATGGAAGCCGCTCCCAAGGAAGTGGAATCTCTGCAGAAGCGTTTCAACTCGCAGGACACCCAGCGCAACTGGATTCTGGACAAGCTCCAGCACCTGCAGGAACAGCAGAAGCGCCTCGACGCCGACATTCAGGACGACGAATCCCGCCTGAACAACAGCAAGAACAAGCTGATGCAGGTGGAAAACGACCGCGAATATCAGGCCATGATCCGCGAAATGGACAGCATGGAACGCCAGAACCAGACCCGCGAGGAAGAGCGCATGGCCCTGCAGGAAGAACGTTCCCTGCAGGAGAGCAATCTTCAGTCCGTGGAGGAAACCTGGAACGAACTCAAGGCCGAGCTCGAAAGCCAGCAGGAAAATCTGGAAAAGCGCATTGCCGAATGCCGCACCCGTCTTGAAGCGCTGGAAGCCCAGCGTGCCGAAGTGGCGGCCCTCATTTCCCCGCCCGTGCTGAGCCGCTACGAATTCATCCGCAACCGTCTGCGTCATCCGGTGATCGTGCCTGTGGAAGCGGGCATCTGCTCGGGCTGCCACATTGCCATTCCGCCGCAGGTGTTCATTGATCTGCAGCGCGGCAACCACATCATGAGCTGCCCGAACTGCCAGCGTCTCATGTACTGGGCCCACGACTATCAGGATCCCAACGCGCCCAAGCCCGAAGCCAAGGCTGCGGAAAGCGCGGAATAAGCGCAGGGGCTCAGCCGCATTTGGCGCGGCTGAACGCTGCAATGCACACAAATTCGGAGTTGGACGGGCTGTCGCTGCGGATCGCAGGATCCGGGGAGGAAAGTCCGGGCTTCGCAGGGCAGGATGCTGGCTAACGGCCAGAGCGGGCGACCGCTGGAAAGCGCAACAGAAAGCAGACCGCCGTTCTTCGGAACGGCAAGGGTGAAACGGTGAGGCAAGAGCTCACCGGCTGACGTGGCGACACGTCAGGCCAGGCAAGCCCCATCCGAAGCAAAACCAAATAGGGAAACCGGCCGGCCCGGCCCATGGTTTCCGGGTAGGTTGCTTGAAGGCGCGGGCAACCGCGTCTCTAGAGGAATGACAGCCGCCGTTCTTCGGAACGGTACAAAACCCGGCTTATAGTCCGACTCCTTTTATCATGGGGAGGGAGCGCAAGTTCCCTCCCCATCCTGTTATCCGCGAGGTGAGCATGCATAACGAATGCTGGGGCGTCATTCTCGCCGCCGGTCAGGGCCGCCGCATGGCCGAGGCCACGGGCGGCGAAGCCAAGCAGTTTCTGCCCTACCAGGGCGCGCCGCTCTGGTGGCATTCGGCGCGCGCCATGGCCGCGTCGCCGCTGATTCACGGTCTGGTGTTCGTGTTTCCCGAAGAACGTCTGGAACGGGCCCGGCAGGAAGCGCTCGAACTCAACGCCAAAGAATCCTGCGGAGTGCCCCTTCGTTTTGCCGCGGGCGGCGAGCGGCGTCAGGATTCCGTGCGTCATGCGCTCGCCGCGCTGCCGGATGCCTGCCGCACCGTGCTCATTCACGACGGCGCGCGGCCCTTTCTGCGCACCGCCCTTGTGACCAGACTTGCCGACGCGCTGCGGGAAGGTTCGGTTTCCGGCGTGATTCCGGGCGTGCCCGTCACCGACACCGTGAAGGAAACCGACGCGCGCGGCTTTGTGACGCGCACGCCGGAGCGCGCGTCGCTGCGCGCCGTGCAGACGCCGCAGGCCTTTGAGCTCGCCGCGCTGCGCGAAGCCCACGAACGCGCCGACCGCGAAGGCTGGAACGTCACCGACGACGCCTCGCTCATGGAGCGCGTCGGCTCTCCCGTGCTCGTCGTGGAAGGCGACCGGGACAACGTCAAGATCACCAACCCACAGGATCTCGCCTTGCTTGCCGAACACAAACCTTCTCTGCCCTGCTGCGGCTACGGCTACGACGTTCACGCCTACGGCGGCAATCGTCCGCTCACGCTGGGCGGCGTGGAAATAGGCGGCGAATACCTCATCCGCGCCCACTCCGACGGCGACGTGCTGCTCCACGCCCTCATGGACGCCGTTCTCGGCTGCTTTGCCGGGGGCGACATCGGACAGCTGTTCCCGGACAACGATCCCGCCTTCGACAACATTTCCTCGGTGGTGCTGCTCGATCAGGTGCTCACGAAGGCCGCCGAAGCCCACGTGCGCCTCGTGCATGCCGATCTCACCGTCATCGCCCAGAAGCCGAAGCTTGCCCCCCGCGCCGACGCCATCCGCCGCAACGTGGCAAGGCTGCTCGATCTGCCTCTCGATCACGTGGCCTTCAAGGCCACCACGGAAGAGAAGCTGGGCTTCACCGGCGCGCTTCAGGGCATCAAGGCCGTGGCGCTCGTCACGGCGCTGCGCGCCGAGCGCTGATCCGGCGCTTTCCGGGCCTCTCTCTTTCCTTTGCCGGGCCGCGCGCCCACGCCTTTCTCAGGAGACCTCATGTTCCTTTACGACGTCGCCATCATCGGAGCCGGTCCCGCAGGACTTCTCTGCGCCAGAAACGCGGCCCGTCGCGGCCTTTCCGTGGCGCTTGTGGACAGTCACGACAGGCCGGGCGTCAAGCTTTCCCTGGCCGGGGGCGGACGCGGCAACTTCACCAACCGCACCGTCACGGAAGCACACTACCTCACCGACGCTCCCGACGTGGTGCGCGCCGTGCTGCGTTCCTTTCCCTGCGAGAGAGTGCTCGATCTGCTGCGCGAACTGCGCCTGCCCTTTGAGGAACGGGACTTCGGGCAGATCTTCGGTCTGCGCCCGGCCGCGTTTCTGGCCGACAGGCTGGCCGTGCAGTGCGACGACGAACGCGTGGACTTCTATCTCGGCTGCACGGCCCGCGGCTTTTCCCTGCCCGCGTCCTCGCCGTCCTTCGGCAGAAGCGGCGAAGAGGCCGCCTTTTCCTTTGCCGCCGGAGAGGAGAGGGTAAGCGCAAGGCGTCTCGTGCTGGCCGGAGGCTCTCCGGCCTTTCCCGCCGCGGGATCCAGCGATTCTCTGACAAGGCTTGCGGCCTCGTGGGGGCACGAAGTCGAACCGTTCCGGCCCGTGCTCGTGCCGCTCGTTCTGCCCGGCGACTGGCCGCTCTCCGGTCTGGAAGGCATCAGCCTCAACGTGCGCGCGGGGCTGCGCAAAAACGGTCAGGATATCTGGCCCGATCCCGCGGGCATACGCTCTTTGCTGTTCACGCATCGCGGCGTGAGCGGCCCGGCCGTGCTGGTGGCCTCCTGCTGGTGGCAGAGCGGCGACGAGCTGGTGCTCGACTTTCTGCCGGAACTGCCCGTGCTCGAACTTCTCAACGAAAAGGAGCACGGCAAACTTCTTGTGCGCAATCTGCTCTCGCGCTACATGCCCGCCCGCCTTGCCGACGCGCTCTGCCCGGAAGATCTGGCCCGCAGAA
>NZ_DBMAHT010000061.1:0-5957 GCF_057866825.1 Mailhella sp. | reverse complement strand
CGCAGAAAATGCGCGGAGCTCGGCAAAAAGGACAGACAGCGCCTTGCCGACGCCGTGCATCGCTTCCGCTGCCGCCCCTCGGGCACGGAAGGCCTGAAAAAGGCCGAAGCCGCAGCGGGCGGCGTGCAGCTCTCCGGCCTCACGCGACGCCTCGAAAGCAAAAAGGTGCCGGGGCTCTACTTCTGCGGCGAAATGCTGAACGTCACGGGACTGCTCGGCGGCTACAACATTCACTGGGCGCTTGCGAGCGGTTCGCTCGTCTCCTCCGCGCTTGCGGGCGAACGCGGCTCCCGCCGCTAGCGGCCTGCGCTTCCCTCCCCGATGCGAGCCCGCGCCCTGCGCTCAGACCGTGTTTCCGCGTTTTCCGCCCCCGGCAATTCTCTCTTTTCCGCCGAAGCCTTGCCCTTCAACGATTCCGCTCTGTAACGGACTGTAACGAACGTTGACAATTCTGTACCCTTAGACTAAGCAAGAGTGTAAAACATGCAGTCAGTCCGCGCTTTTCCCGGCAAAAGACATGGCCGCATGCCCGGCGGCAACCGGCATCCGACACGCCATCCTTCCCTCCGCCTGCCGGCGGAGAAGGCCTCTTTCCGGCGGGGCTTCCGTCCCCCGCAAGCCGCGCCCGGCACGGTTGCGCCCGCACCTGCTTTCCTTCCGACGGGATTCTCCCGTCCGGTCTGTTTCCTTCCGGGAAACACAACTTTGACAAAGGACCACGGATGAAAATCATTGTGATAGGTTCGGGCTACGTGGGGCTGGTGACGGCCGCATGCTTTTCCGAAGTCGGGCTCGACGTGTGGTGCATGGACACCGACGCCGCAAAAGTCGCCAAACTCAACGCCGGCGGCTGCCCCATCTATGAGCCCGAGCTGCCGGAACTGCTCGCCCGCAACGCCGCGGCCGGACGACTGCACTTCACCACCTCTCTGGAAGAATCCCTCAAAGACGCCGACGCGGCCTTCATTGCCGTGGGCACGCCCGAAGGCGAAGACGGCAGCGCCGATCTCACCTACGTGTGCAACGCCGCCCGTTCCGTGGGAGAGCTCATGAAGGGCGACCTTGTGGTGGTGGTCAAGTCCACGGTGCCCGTGGGCACCTGCGCCAAGGTGGAGGCCATTCTCCGCGAGGAACTCAGCGCCCGGGGCGTTTCCTTCAACTTCGACGTGGTTTCCAATCCCGAATTTCTCAAGGAAGGTCACGCCGTCAACGACTTCATGATGCCCGACCGCGTCATCATCGGCGTGGAAAGCGACCGCGCACGCGCCATCATGAGCGAGCTGTACCGCCCCTTCATGATGACCGGCGACCGCATGCTGTTCATGGATCGCGCCTCGTCCGAGCTCACCAAGTACACGGCCAACGCCATGCTCGCCACGCGCATTTCGTTCATGAACGACATAGCCAATCTCTGCGAGCGCGTGGGCGCCAGCGTGGACATGGTGCGCAAGGGCATAGGCATGGATCACCGCATCGGCCCCAAGTTCCTGTACGCGGGCTGCGGCTACGGCGGTTCCTGCTTTCCCAAGGACGTGAAGGCTCTCATTGCCACCGCCGCCCGCTACGGCTACGACATGGACGTGCTTCAGGCCGTGGAACGCGTGAACGCCCGGCAGAAAACCGTGCTTTTTGAAAAAATTTCCCGCCACTTCGGCGATTCCCTCAGGGGCCGCACCATTGCCGTGTGGGGGCTCGCCTTCAAGCCCGGCACCGACGACATGCGCGAGGCTCCCTCGCTCGTGCTCATCGACGCGCTTCTCAAGGCAGGCTGCGCCGTGCGCGTGTTCGACCCCGTGGCCATGGAAAAATGCCGTTCCCTGCTCGGCGACGCCGTGTTCTTCGCGCCCGGCATGTACGAAGCCGCGAGCGGTGCGGACGCCCTCGCCGTGGTCACCGAATGGAAGGAATTCCGCCTGCCCGACTGGAAGAAGCTGCGCGCAGCCATGAAGAGCCCGGTCATTTTCGACGGACGCAACATCTACAGGGAAGAGAGCCTCAAAAACGCCGGATTCACCGGATACAGAATAGGCTGATCTCTCGCCTGACTTTTGCGGCGCTCCGCGCCTCCCGGCTCCTTCTTCCGCGTGAACGAGGAGCCGTTTGCATGAAAAAGGACTGCTTATGAACATTCTCGTTACCGGCGCGGCCGGCTTCATCGGCTACTTTCTCTCCCGAAGGCTGCTCGACATGGGCCACAGCGTGACGGGCATAGACGAAATCAACGACTACTATTCCCCCCGCCTCAAGACGGCCCGTCTGGCCAGGCTCGGCGTGACCGGAGAAACGGACTACGCCGTCTGCGCGAAAAGCGCCTCGCATCCGGGCTTTCGCTTCGTGCGCCTGCGCCTCGAAGACCGCGAAGGCCTCGAAAAGCTCTTTGCCGAAGGCGCGTTCGACGTCGCCGTCAACCTGGCCGGTCAGGCAGGCGTGCGCTACTCCCTGGAAAATCCCTTTTCCTACGTGGAGAGCAACGTGTACGGCTTCGTCAATCTGCTGGAGTGCTGCCGCCGCCATCCGGTGAAGCATCTGCTTTTCGCCTCCTCAAGCTCCGTGTACGGCGGCAACGAAAAAACGCCCTTCAGCGAAGAAGATCCGGTGAACACCCCGGTGTCCCTCTACGCCGCCACCAAGCGCTGCGACGAGCTCATCGCCCACGTGTACGCGCATCTCTACCGCATTCCCTCCACGGGCCTGCGCTTCTTCACCGTGTACGGCCCCTGGGGCAGACCCGACATGGCTCCCGTGCTCTTCGCCAGGGCCATTCTCGCCGGAAAGCCCATCAAGGTGTTCAATAGCGGCAACCTCTCGCGCGACTTCACCTACATCGACGACATCATCGAATCCGTGGTGCGGCTCATCGATCACGCGCCCGAGGGCCCCGTGCCCACCGACATCTACAACGTCGGCTGCGGCCATCCCATGGCCCTCATGGACTTCATCAGCATTCTGGAAGATTCGCTGGGCAGAAAGGCCGAAAAAATCATGATGCCCATGCAGAAGGGCGACGTGTATCAGACCTGGGCCGACACCTCGAAGCTGCAGAAGATCACCGGCTTTGCACCTTCCACGCCCCTTGCCGAAGACATCCGCCGCTTTGCCGAGTGGTACCTCTCCGACGAGAATCCCATCCGGGAAGATTAGCCGGCCGGACGCCTTCCGCGCGTCCGGCACCCCGCGGCGCGGCCCTTCCGGCCGAAGCCCGTCCGCTCCCACCCCCTCACGCGGCGCAAGGCGCCGGGGAGAACGATCATGACCAGCCAGCAGAACCAGACCGCCTCCTACGATCTGACCATACTCGTTCCCGTTTACAACGAAGAAGACAACATGCAGGCCCTGTCCTCGCGCCTCGCCGCCTACCTGCCCCGCGCAAAAATGTCCTCCTGCGTGCTCTTCATCAACGACGGCTCATCCGACAGCAGCGGCGAAAAAATCCGCGCCGCCTGCGCCGAACACGAACACTTCTTCTTCATCGAGCTTGCCCGCAACACGGGCCTCAGCAGCGCGCTCAAGGCGGGCATGGATCAGGTGCTCTCCCCCTACCTCGCCTACATCGACGCCGATCTTCAGACCGCGCCCGAGGAACTCGATCTGCTCACGCCCTTCCTCGGCGACTACGAGCTCGTCACCGGCGTGCGCGCCAACCGCAAGGACACCGGCTTCAAGAAGATTCAGTCGCGCATCGCCAACGGCTTCCGCCGCATGATGATCAAGGACGGCGCGCGCGACACCGGATGCCCCCTCAAGGTCATGCGCACCGACCTGGCCCGGTCCCTGCCCTTCTTCAAGGGCATGCACCGCTTCTTTCCCGCGCTCATTCAGCTTGAAGGCGGCCGGGTGAAGCAGGTGAACGTGTCGCACTTTCCCCGCGTGGCGGGCGTTTCCAAGTTCAACCTGTGGAACAGGCTGCTCTCGCCCTTCGTGGACTGCCTCGTCGTGCGCTGGATGCAGAAAAGACACATCGCCTACAAGATCGCTTCCGACAACCTCAGGCACGAATAGACCGCCGAAACGCGCCGCGTTCCGGAACGCCCCGCCGCCGCAACGCCTGCCGGGGCTGCGCAAGGAATCATCATGAAGGAATATCTGCTCGTCACCGGCGTGGGCCTGCTCGCTCAGGGCTTCTTTTCCCTGCGCATGCTCCACCAGTGGATAAAAACCGAACGGGCGAAAAAAATCATCTCCCCCTCGCTGTTCTGGGTGTTCAGCATCTGCGGGGCCTACCTGCTCATGCTCTACGGGTGGCTCAGAAACGATTTCGCCATCATTCTCGGGCAGTTCATCTCCTACTACATCTATCTCTGGAACCTCAAGGCCAACGGCATATGGCAAAAATGCGTGCTGCCGCTGCGGCTCGTGCTGCTCCTCACTCCGCCCGCAGCCGCGGCCAGTCTGGCCCTCGGCGGCGCCAACATTGCGCAGACGCTGTTCAAGAATCCCGACATTCCCCTGCCGCTGCTCGTCTTCGGCTGCATAAGTCAGGCCCTCTTCACGCTGCGCTTCGTGTATCAGTGGTGGTATTCCTCGCGGCATCACGTTTCCGTGCTGCCCATGGGATTCTGGGTCATCAGCCTCACCGGTTCCGTGCTCATCTGCCTCTACGGCGTGCTCAGGCTCGACATCGTGCTCATTCTCGGACAGGCCCTCGGACTCGCGGCCTACGTGCGAAACATCGTGATCGGTCTGAAAAGCGCGCGCTCTTCTTCCGAACGTCCCTGACGCCCCCGACAAAGGCCTTCCCATGAAACAGCGCATCGTTCTCTACGTCTTTTCCCTGCTCGTTCTGCTGCCGCTCGTGTACGTGTTCGGCACCAGCATCATGGAGGCGCGCAATCTCATTTCTGCGCAGTCCATGGCGCTCGACGGCGACTGGCTCATTCCTCACCTGTTCACCGAAATCCGCCTCAACAAGCCGCCGCTGCCCGTGTGGCTCACCGCGCCCGTCTTCCTGTTCGACGCGCATCCCTCCATGTTCGCCCTGCATCTGCCCGTCATTCTCGTGACCGCGCTGCTCGGCGTGTTCTGCTTCGATCTGCACCGCACGCTCTTCAAGGACGACAAAACCGCCTTCTACGCGGGGCTCGTCGTTTCCACCATGCTGCTCACGCTCAAGCTCGGCACCACCAATTCCTGGGACATCTACTCCGTGGTGTTCATGACCGGTGCGCTCGTGGGACTGGTGCGGCAGGAGCGCGGCTGGCTCATCGCCGGCGTGCTGTTCATGGCCGCCTCGGTGCTCAGCAAGGGGCCCGTGCAGCTCTACACCATGCTGCTGCCCTTCCTCGTCACGCTTTTCGCCTTCCAGCGCTCGCTGCCCTGGAAGCGGCTGGCCGTCATTCTTCTCGGCGGCTGCCTGCTCGGTTCGCTCTGGTATCTCTACGTGTACCTCGCCGTGCCCCGCGTGGCCGCCACCGTGGCGCAGGGCGAAGTGAGCGCCTGGAGCAACATGCACACGGCCTCGTTCTTCTTCTATCTGTCCTTTCCCGGATTCGCGGGAGCCTGGGCCCTGCCCTGCCTCGCCGGACTCGGCAGCCGCTGGCTGAACAAAGAAGACGGCAGAAAATACGAAATCAAATTCCTGCTCTGCTGGTTCCTGCTCTCCCTGCTGCTGCTCTCCCTTGTGCCCGAAAAGAAGGAACGCTATCTCATGCCCGCCATGGTGCCGCTGGCGCTGCTCACGGCGCAGGTGCTCCGGCACTGGGTGAAGGGCCTCGAAGAAAACACCCTCTCCCTTCTGGAAAAACGCATCATCACCGTTCACCTCGGCCTCGGCACGCTTGCCGCCGCGGGCATCTGCCTGTTCATCGCCTGGAGTCACCGCGACTTTGCGCTCTACGCCTCCCTGTTTGCCCTGCTCTGCCTCGCGCTCGGCGCGGCCGGACTCAAGTTCCCGCGCTTCATCGTGCCCGTGACCTGCGTCATGGTGCTGCTCGTGGCGCTGGCCGGATTCCGCATGGGCT